>JACCYD010001400.1 GCA_013696695.1 Deltaproteobacteria bacterium
GCTCCATCTCGTCGAGCGTGATCAGCTCGCGTGGCGAACCGATCGCGACGGCGAGCTCGTTGCCGTGGTTCTGGATCTTCTGCGGCAGATCCTCGACGGTGATCTCGTCGAGCCGGCACAGCGCCACCGCGCGCTCGATACAGTTCTCGAGCTCGCGGACGTTGCCCGGCCAGTCGTAGCGCATCAGCAAGCGCGCGGCGCTCGCGGAGATGCCGACCACCGGCTTGTGGTTGCGCGACGCGATTCGTTGCAGGAAGTACTGCGCGAGCACGAGGATGTCGCTACCGCGCACGCGCAGCGGCGGCACCGGAATGGCGACGACGTTGATGCGATAGAACAAGTCCTCGCGGAACCGCTTGCGGCGGACTTCCTTCTCGAGATCGCGGTTGGTGGCCGTGATGACGCGAGCCTGAAACGGCACCTCCTCGTCACCGCCGACCGGCCGCACCGTGCGTTCTTGAAGAGCGCGCAGCAGCTTGGCCTGCATGTCGAGTGGCATCTCGCCGACTCCGTCGAGGAAGATCGTGCCCGCGCCCGCCTGCATGAACAGGCCGTGGCGCGTCTGCTTCGCATCGGTGAATGCACCGCGCAGGTGACCGAACAGCTCGCTCTCGAGGAGCGGAGCCGGCATCGCGGCGCAGTTGACGGCCACGAACGGCTGGTCTTTGCGCGGCCCCATGTCGTGCAGCGCACGAGCGACGAGCTCCTTGCCGGTGCCCGACTCGCCGAGGATGAGCACGGTGGCGTCGCTCTCGGTGACGCGGCCGATCATCTCCATCGTCTTCTTGATCGGCGGGCAATCGCCGATGATCAGCCCGTCCGCGGCGACGCGGACGAGCGTGCGCAGCCGCTTGACCTCGCGCTCGAGCGCGACGTGATCGAGCGCGCGCGAGGTGGCGAGTGCGAGGGCATCACCCTGCACCGGCTTCGCGATGTAATCGAACGCGCCGGCGCGGATCGCCTGGATCGCGATGTCGAGGCTACCTGCGCCGGTCAGGATGATGACGCGGATGTTCGGGTAGTCCTCGCGCAGCTTCGCGCAAAGCTCGATGCCGGTGGTGCCCGGCATCTGCACATCGCTGATGACGACGGTCGCCTCGCGCGTCTTGAGCCACTCGAGCGCATCGTCGGCGGAGTACAGGCCGTGGGCTTCGAAGCCTCGGCGTCGCAGTGTGTCGCGAATCGAATCGGTGGTGTCCGGGTCGTCGTCGACGACCAACACCGCCCCTCCGGGTCCAGATCGAGTGATGGTCACGTAGTAGGCCCGCGTTGTAGAGGTGTTTCCACGACCGATAGAGTCTTTCCGTCGAGTGTGTTCCGCCATCGCCGAAACTGGCGATAGCCCGCCCGCGCTGCATCGATGATGCGTTCGGCATCCTCGGGGCTTTCAGCCGCCGCTTCGATCGACTGTCCGAAGCTGCGCCACATCTCACCCACCGAACCCGAGTAGCACTTGAGGTACGACGCCGCGAACGCGACATCGCCCGGAATAGCCCCCGCGAGCTGGCGATAGAGATTTGGATGATCGAGCGTGCTGCGTTCGATCACGAATGACCAGCCGACGGCATCGCGCAGGTCGTCGAAGAACGGGACCGACGGGCATTGAGGAAGGGCATCGACCTCCGATGCCTTGAGCCCGAGCGCCTGGAGATCGTGCGAGAGCAACAGGTGCTTCCGCAGTCGCCGTGGGTCGTGCACGCGATTGAGACTGGGGATATCCGAGAGCGCTCGCTCGACCGGAAACACGAAACCATACCAACGACCGAGGTAGCGCCGGTAGCTCGCGACGGAGATGTCGAGGAGCAAGCTCTCACCTTCGGCCTCGATCTCCGTGTGGAGAGGACGGGTCTCATCATTCAGCCGGTCGAGGAGACGCGTCATCGAGGAATCCTTCACTCAGTGCAGGGCCTATACCGCCCGCGCCCTCCGTAACCCGCGGATCATTCAGCAGATGCTGATGCCTCACCGTGGCAGTTCCGCACATCGCGCGCAGACGCACGGGGCTGGAACCAAAGGAACACGTGCGGATTCGCCGCAGTCAGCTCAGCAGGCTTCGTACAGCGTCGACCAGCGGCTCGCGAATGCAGATCCGGTTCGACGCGTGCTCGATCGTATTGCAGGTCACGATGCTGCTCGCCCCGGCTGCGACGAGCTCCTCGGTGAGCGCATCCGCGAACACTGCGTGGATCGCGATGCACATCGGCGGTGCACTACCCGCTGCGCGGAGCTGTTTGGTGGCCTCGAGCATCGTGCGTCCGGTCGATACGATGTCGTCGATGATGATCGGCGTGTGGCCGTTCCACGGATAGCTCGGCGACGACACCGAGACGTCGCGATCGCCACGTCGGGTCTTCTCGAGGATCACGTACGGAGCGCCGCAGTGCTCGGCGACTGCGGACACCCACTGCACGCTCTCGGCATCCGGGCCGACGAGCACGGGCTGCTTGATCTCGGCGCCGACCCACGACGCGATCGACGATGCCGAGCGCACGACCGTGGTGGGGATCGAGTACACGCTCTTGAGCGAGTCGTAGCGGTGGAGGTGCGGATCGACGGTGACCATCCAGTCGACCACTCCCGATACCAGGCGGCCGAAGTACGTCGCGGTGACGCCCTCGCCGGGATGGAATTTGGCGTCCTGGCGCATGTACGAGAGGTACGGCGCGATCAGACCGACGCGCGTGGCGCCGAGATCGCGTGCGGTACCGGCAAGAAACGCGACACGGAGAAAGGTGTCGTGAACGAGGTTGCCGACGATCGCGACCTCGTCCGGCATGGTGTCGCGATCGAAGCGAACGTAGAGCTCACCGTCGGGAAATTGCCGGATCTCCGGCACCGTGACCTCGATCCCGAGGCGATCGCCGATACGTGCCGCGTGCGCGCGTGCTGCGGGATCAGGAAGCGAGATCAGCACGGGCATCGATAGAGATTATCGCGCTCGAACGAAAATGAGTGCGCCGATCGGCGACGCGTCCACTGCGGCTCACGACCCGTGCGCTCGCGCACGGGGTCGTATCTCACTTCGATTTCATCTGGGCGGTCACCGCTTGTTTCGCGGCGTCGTAGCTCGCGACCTTGGCGTGCGCACCACTCTTCACTTGACCGGCGAACTGCTCGTTCATCAGCAGATCGCCGTCGGCGATCAGCTTGTGGCTCCAGCTGCCGTCACCGACGGTCAACACGTCCTTGCCGTTCTCGCTCGTCCACGCGCACTTCTGATCCTTGCTGCTCCAGCGATCGAACGTGTTGCTCCACTTCTTACACGCGCCCTTGTCATCGACCGTGTGCACCGCGTCCATGCCGATCGTGCACACCACCGCGGCCTTGCCCTTGCGCATGCCTGCGGCGCCTTCCGCGGCGAGAAGCTTGCCGTCCTTGATCACGAACTGCTTGGTGTGCGAGGAGGTGCCGCCCTTCAGCGAGCCCTCGGTGATCGCTTGCTTGAAGCTCGCGGTGCACGGCGAGTCGATCTCGAAGCCGAGCGGAAACTCGGTCTTGCCGTCGAACGCCTTCGCGCCCTCACCCTTGATATCGAGCGCGACCATCGATTCCGACAGCCGGATGGTGTCGCTGAGGTTCATGCGTGTCGTCCACGAACCCTGCCACGCCTCGACCGCGCCCTTCGGCGTCCAGTCACCGAGCTCGGAAGGCATGTTGCCCACCGCCGCGCCGCCACCTCCGCCGTCCTTGCTGCCACACGCCACGAGTACGACGACGAGTCCGCATTTCCACATGCGGCGCATCGTGCCACGAACGCGGCTACAGCGGCTTGAGCCGGGTCACGCGTAGCAGCAGTGGGATGACCTTGCGGCTCGTCACGATCGCCATGTGATCGTATTGCGAGCGCACGTAGAGCAGCTTGGCTCGTCGCTCACCCTTGGTGAAGCCGCCGAGCGTTTCGGGGAACCGCTCGCGGGCAACCGCGAACTTGTATTGCTGCGCGAAGCCGACCGAGGCGCGGGCAACGCTCGCACCGACGACGATCATCTTGTGCTCGTCGGCGCGCTTGCCACTCTTGATGAACTCGTCGAACGCCTTCTCGCCGGCGTACATCGCGTCGAGCAGGATGATCTGATCGACGAGCTTGTGATCGACCCACTGCATCACCGTGCGAAACGCGCCGGAGTGGCCCATCACCACGATCGGCCCGTCGGGCATCTTGATGTTCGCGCGCGCCATCGCCTTGCGGAGATCGGTGAGCGCCGGCCACTTGACGTTGTCCTCGTTGCTCGCCGGTGCCTCGGGCACGATGAACAACGCGTTCTGCCGGCTCATCCGGAACTGCTTCGCCAGCTGGTGCTCGCGCCACGCGCCGTCGACGTCGGTCCAGTAGCCGTGCACGTAGATGACGGTGCCCGCCGTCTCGCGGTCGTAGCCGGGCGGCACCCAGACATGCACCGCACCCTGGGTGGTCTTGATCCGCCAGTGCTTGCCACCCTCGACGCGATCCTCGGCCTTGTCGAGCTTGCTCTCGCCGTCGTCGGTCACCCGCGGGGCCCGGTTGACCATCCGCTTGTTGACCATCGGCAGGCGGGCGCGCGGTGCGACCGGAGCGGGCGCCGGTGACGTCACCGGTTCGTTCTCGCCGGGGAGCCCGGGAGAGTCGGTGACCGGATCTTCTTTCGGCATCGGGTCCTCCGCGTAGGCGGAGCGACCGAACAGAGAGAGAACCAGTGCGACCGACAGCGGCTTCATTTCTTGGGCTCCGGTTGGGAGGTCGTGATCATCAGATGGATATTCCCTTCGCTGTCGGGATAGCCATAGCGGAAGGGCAGCTTTCGATAGGGCTGGGTGGCCCACAGCTTCACCATGTTCGCCGACACCGTCTTGTCGGCCTCCTCGAGGAACGCGCCCTTGAACCGGCCGTACGTGACCTGGGTGAAGCCGGCCTTCTTGGCGTGCTTGTTCTCGATGCCGGTGGCGTCCGACACCATGAAGGTCATGTTCGAGAGCAGGTACTCGCGGATCTTCGAGAACCCGCCGAGCCAGATCAGGTAGCTCGCGGCCTTCGTCATCGCCGCGACCTTGCCCTTCGAGCGGAGGTGCTTGTCGAGCTGCGAATTCTCGAATGCCTTGTCGCCGAGGTTCCACGCGATGTGGCGATGCGTGATCACCGGCGCCTTCGCGTCGCCGGCCTTCCGCATCTGCAGCTCCATGTGGTTGAACGCCTCGGACCAGTCGGTATCGACCCAGCTGCCCTTGACCCGCTTGGCCTTGGTCTTCGCGAGGGCGTCGAGATCGGTCTGCGCGTAGTAGGTGATCTTGCCGTCGTCCTCGAGCTTGAAGAATCGCAGCGCGACCGGCTCGTAGCCCATCACCGCCATGCCGGTGAGGTGGAACGAGAGCTGGCCGGGGATGCCGCCCTTCTCGAGGTTGCGCATGTTCTCGCTCGTCGAGTCGTGCAGCGAC
>JACCYD010001402.1 GCA_013696695.1 Deltaproteobacteria bacterium
GATCCGTTGACGCCGGTGCTCGCCGAGATCCTCGACTTCGGTCCCGGCGGCATCGCGGAGCTCGGCACCGATGCCGGGGCGATCGCCGCGCGTCGCTGGCAGGCCGCGATCGCGAGCGCGCTCGAGCTCGCACAGGTGCCGTACGAGATCGTGTCCGAATCGTCGACGGTCGAGCAGCTGTCGCGCTATCGCGCGGTGATCGCACCCACGCTCGAGCGCGTCGATCGCGCGCTGTGGTCGACGCTCCGCACGCTCGCCGACGCCAAGAAGACGGTCGTCGTGATCGGGCCGGGCACACCGTCGCGCGACGAGCTCGATCAGTCGCTCGCCGATGCACCGCCGCGGCGCGTGGGTCGGCTCAAGGATGGCTCGCTCGACGATCTGCCCGGGCTCGCCGCGGATCTCGGGGCGCTCGCCGAGCAGGGCGACTGGCAGATCGAACGACCTGAAGACGTTCGCGCGCATGTGTTCGCCGACGAGGCGGGCAAAGCGCGTGTCGTGTTCGTCCTCTCCGACGCGGCCACCGCACGCACGGCGACGCTGCTGACGCCACCAAATGTCAGGCTGCGCGATCCGTTCTCGAACGAAGCCGTGGTGCCCACGAATGGGCGCGTGACGATCGCCGTGCCTCCGCGCGGTGTGCGCATGTGGATCATCGACTGAGCATGAGCAAGCTCGACGATCTGCTGCTCGAGCTGATGGACCACCCGACCGACGACGACTTCCTGGTCTACGCCGATCAAGCGAGCGTCGTCGGCGATCCGCGGGGCGAGCTAGTCGTGATCCAGCACGCGCTCGCGAACCACACGCTCACCGACACGCAACGCGCCGAGCTCCTCGCCCGCGAGCACGAGATCCTCGACGACGAAGATTCCATCTGGGGCATGGCGATGCGCCAGATGCTCCAGGAGGGCATCGTCTGGCGCAACGGCTTCGTGCGCACGGCGCGCATCGATGACTGCGGCCTGATGCAGAGCTCGCGAACGATCGACTACGAAGTCTCGGTCGCCGAGGCGCTCGAGCTGCTACTCGGCCATCCGTCGGGCGCGCTGCTCGAGGAGCTCACGCTTGCCACCGATCGCTCCGACGGCTTCATCGAATCGACCGACCGAGATGTCGAGAGCGCGTTTGGCGCCGCCGAGCTCGCGTTGCTCGATCGCCATCGCCCGTATTGCCTGCGGCGGCTCACCCTCAACGATCGCTGGAGCGAAGACGAGCCCGATTACCCGCGGTGCTTCGACATCTCGTGGTTCAAGCTGACAGGCATGGCTTCGCTCTCGCGCGGCGTGCCGGATCTCGAGCAATTGACGCTGATCGCCGGCGATGTCCTCCAGCTCGAAGAGCTCGACCTCCCGAAGCTGCGCTCGCTCGCGGTCCGCACCGGCGGGCTGCGTCGCAGCCGGCTCGAGGCGTTGTTCACGCGCGTGCGGCCGTCGGTCGAGCGCCTCGAGCTGTGGTTTGGTCGCCCGGACTACGGTGCCGACATCGACGTGCCGGATCTTCGTCGCATCCTCGACGGCACGCTGTTCCCGAACCTCCGGTGGCTCGGCCTGATGAACGCCGAGTTCACCGACGAGCTATGCGAGGTGCTCGCGTACGCGAAGCTCCTCCCACAACTTCACGGGATCTCTCTCGCACTCGGCTGCATGAGCACACGCGGCGTCGCGCATGTCGTGCGTAGCCGCGATGCCTACGCGCACCTCGAGGAGCTCGACGTCTCGCGCAGCTTGCTCGACGGCGACGCCCAGGCGCGGCTCCATGCGGCACTGCCTCGGGCTCGCATCGGCGTGCAGCGCGGCAATCGTCACATGCGTTACGCATGCGTCGGCGAATAGCCGCTTCTTGCGCTTCGCCGCGGGCCTCTTCGTCGCGGGCTTCTTCGCTGGCTTCACTGCGGGCTTCTTCGCCGGTTTCTTTGCCGCGGAGATAGCCGGACCGAGAAAGGGCAGGCACAAGTTGACGGGCGCGGCATGGGATGCCTCACAAGTTGCGCCGTTCAAGACCGTCGCAAACGAAAGTGGGCCACGTTCTCGTTCCATCGCGGCACGAGGCCATACGTCGACACGCACACGGGCAAGACGTGTGCTCGGATTTGGTACGCAAAGACGCAAAGACGCGAAGTTGGATCTCCGGAATTTCGGTTTCCGGTTGTCTATGCGCTCGCGTACGACGCTCCTCCCCCAGGGGGCTCGCGCGAACGGATCCGCTGGTCGCGTTTGGCTTCGCGCTCTATCGGCTGCAGGAGATCGAGCGCGCCGAGCAGGCGCACGCCCACGTTCACCAGTAACGCTTCTTGTGCTTCGCCGCGGGGTTCTTGACCGCGGGCTTGTGCGCCGGTTTCTTTGCCGCCGGTTGCTTGGTCGCGGGTTTCTTTGCCGCCGGTTGCTTGGTCGCGGGTTTCTTCGCCGATTTCTTTGCTGCGGGCTGCTTCGGCTTCGGATCGAACAGCTCTTGCTTCTCCGCGCGTCTCGCGGTCGAGCTCGTACGGAGTGATCGAGTAGCGACCGAACCCGACCGCCTTGATGAACTTCTCGACGTCGGGATCGTCGGCGTTGACCACGGACTTCAGCTTCTTCACATCGCATCCCAGCAACGATGCGGCCGCGTCGAGATCACCCTCGAGGCAGTTGTCCTCGAGCGAGATACCGCTCTCCGCCTTCTCGCCGAAGATGCCCTGCGCGATCTCCTTGCCCTTCGCACACACCATGAAGCTCCATGCAGACCACTCGTCGTTGCGGAACTCGAGCACCACGTCGAGCTTGTCCGCCAGCTTGTCATCGTCCGAGATGACAAGCAGGAACGTGCCGTCGTCGATGATGCTCGAATAGCTTCGCGACCGTCGCGGCCGCCGATTTCGGAACCACGAAGTACTGGCTGTAGTCCATCGCTGGACTGTGCGCGCGCTGAGGGGCGCTAACTGTACTGGCGCGTCGAGCCGGTCGGCTCGTCTTCGAACACCTGCACCGGGCGGTGATCGGTGATCAGGCGGCCGATCGCGTGGACCAGCTCGGCGGGCTCGCACGGCTTCGGTAGGAACGTGGCCGCGCCGATGCGCGCCGAGATCTCGGGCGCCGATGGCGATCCGGAGATCAGGATGAGTGGAGGTGAATCGGGCAGCGCAGACACGGCGCGCGCGAGCTCGACGACACCGCGCGTCGGGTCATACGCATCGATCACGACGACGTCGATGCCGCCGTCGCGGATCGCGGGCAGCGCTTCGCGCATCGTGATCGCTCGGAGCACCGAGTGACCGGCTTTCGTGAGCGCCACTGACCACCCGTCACACGTCTCTTGATCCGATTCGACGAGGAGGATACTGCCCACGTAGAAACAGTACCCGAGATCACGCAGCGTCTGGGTCGTCAGCAACCAGAAGTTTCCGACGATCTTCGAACGTTGCGCGTCAGTTGTTGTTCGACTTCGCCGGCGACTTGGTCGCGGGTGCCGGAGGATTCGACTTGCGCTTCGCGCGTTCGTGTCCTTCCGTCCAGCCGATCTCTTTGGTCAGCTGCATGACGTCGTTCATGCGTGCGTTGACCACGATCGCGCGCGCCGGCGTGTCGTGCAGCATCAGCTCGGCGGTCGCGCGGCGATCGCCGAGCTGCCGCATCTCCTGGATGGCTTGCTGGCGGTACCGATCCGCCTTGCCAGCTAGACCAGCCTTTTCGCACAGCTGGGCGAGCAACTGCTGGACGCGCGCGGCGCCAAGCCGTGATCTCACACGCTGCGCGTGAAACAGCGCGGCTTCGGCGAGACGCAGCGCCTTGTACGCATCGCCAGTGGTCTCGATCATCTGCGACTGCGCCTTGAGGATGCGCCAGAACGCCTCGGGCCCGTCGATCGCGGAGAACCCCTCGCCCAGCGTCACCAGATCGATGCACTCGATCAGCTCCGACAGCGCCGTGTCCGGATCTCCGGAGCGGAGCAGCGCGGTCGACAGGTCTAGGTACATCTCGCAGACGAGGTTCATGTCGCCGGTCGAGATCGCGCGGCCGACGCCCCGGCGCAGCGCCGTGATCGCGCCGTAGAGATCACCCTCGGTGAGCCCGATCGCCGCTGAAGCGCGATCGATCGCGGAGACCAGGACCGGGATGCCCGACCAGTCGCGCGCCTCGGCGAGCACGCCACGCGCGAGTGCCGTCTCGCCGCGAATCCGCAGCACGTCGGCGAGCCGCACGCTGAGCTGCACGAACTGGCCTTCGGCCTTCTCGTCCTCACCCGACTGCACCGCCTGGCGAACCGCGACCAGTGCGCGTTGATAGAACTGCCCGGCACCCACATCGTCGAGCTGATCGGCCGCGTGATCACCGGCGCGGCGAAGCAGCGGGATCGCATCCTTTGCGTGACCGGCGAGATCGTGATGATGACCGAGCAGCGCGATGTCGGGCGACAGCGCCTCGACGGCGGCGGCCGCGGCGGCGTGCAGCGAGCGGCGAACATCGGCGGGCGTGGCGTCGTAGACGATGTCACGCACGATGCGGCTCGTGAACAGCAACTCGCCGGACGGATCGTGGCCGAGCAGGCCCGAGCGTTCGGCATCGGCCATCGCGGTCTCGAGCGCGACGCCGGGCAACATCGTCCGCAGCAGGTCGAGCTGCGGCTCGAGGCCGAGCACGGCGGCGGCCTGCAGCACGTCGCGCGTCGATTGCTTGAGCATCGACAACCGCGCGGCCACCAAGTCGGGGAGCGAGATGTTGAGGTCTTCCGCTTTGCCGCCCTCGAGCAGGTAGCGAACGACGTGCTCGAGGTGACCGGGATACGCGCGCGTGATCTCGAAC
>JACCYD010001410.1 GCA_013696695.1 Deltaproteobacteria bacterium
GATCCGTTCCTGCTGTGCTCGACGCAGCAGTGCCAGGTCTACGCGGGCGCCGGCAAGGAAGACCCGCGCACCACGAAGGCGGTCGAAGCCACGCGCGGCGTCGTGCTCCTGCGCGATGGCGGCGGCCTGGTCGACATCCGCTACAGCGCCTCGTGCGGCGGCCACAGCGAGGATAACGACGCGATCTGGGGCGGCAACCCCGACCTCTCGCTACGCGGCCGGATGGACGATCCCAAAGCATCGATGACGAAGATCACCGAGGCGAACCTCGACGCCTTCCTCGACGTCAAGGAAGGCGATGCGTGGTGCAGCAAGGGCAAGCTCGGCAAGGGCCGGTTCCGCTGGGTCGAGAAGATGACGACGGGCGATCTCACCACGCGACTCGCGGCGGACCTGCCGGAGATCGGGCGCGTGAAGAATCTCACCGCGAAGCAGCGCGGCGTCTCGGGCCGCATCGGCGTGTTGACCGTGACCGGCGACAAAGGCTCGGTCGACGTCACCGGTGATCTCCGGATCCGCCGCATGCTCGGTGGCCTCAAGTCGACGCTGTTCGAGATCACGAAGGACGGCGACACGTTCACGTTCCGCGGCGCCGGCTTCGGTCACGGCGTTGGCATGTGCCAGATGGGTGCGATCGGCATGGCGAACGCCGGCAAGTCGCACAAGCAGATCCTCGCCCACTACTACCGCGGCACGCACCTCCACAAGCTGTACTGATCACTTCTCGGCGAGCGCGATGCCGAGCGCGACCGGGATCAGCGCCATCAACTCTACATTCACCGACACCACGACGTCACCGGTGTCGAACGAGCGCCGAGCGTTGATGCTCGCACCGATGATCCAGTTGCCGAACTGGACGCCGGCGACCGCATGCGTACCCTCGCTGCCCGCGCCGACGCCACCGCGCAGCTGCACCGCGAGCTGATCGCCGAGGCGGAGCTGGACCTGTGGACCGATCGCGGCATCGAAGGTCTCGAAGTCGAAGCTGTGGATCTCGACGAAGCCGCCCGGTCGCCAGAAGTCGGTCGCGCGGAGCGTCTTGCCGAACCGCAGGTTGTAGTCGTAGTTGGCGGCGGGCGTCGTTCGCTCGCTCGACATCGCATCGCCCTCATCGATCGCGAAGCCGACGCCAAACTTGCCGTACGCGTCGAGCGAGATGAACGGCTCGCGCTCCACGGGCTCGGCCGGTTTCGGATCGACCATCCGCTCCGAGTACACGGTGTCGGCGGCCGCGCTCCCCGCCAGGGCAATCACGATCGCGAGGCTGCGCATTGGAGCACTACGCTCGACGAGGATGCGCTGTTCCGGCAAGACCTGGCACGCAGATCTGCCTGCCGATTCACGGGGTTCGCCGGGTGCGTTGATGTCGGGCTGATGTCGGCCTCGGCCACGGCAGGCCGTATCACGAGGAAACACGGCTTCGGCCGTCTGGAGGGAACCATGAGGACTGTCTTTGCCTTGCTTCTCGCGTTCGTGATCGGGTGTACCGGCGGTAACGGGGGCGATCCGAACGACCCGAACGATCCCAGCGATCCCGGCGATCCGAACGATCCGAACGATCCGAACGATCCGAACGACCCGACCGGCCCTGCCGAGACCTGCCTCGGCGACAACAACTGTGTGTGCCCCGGCTCCAGCTTCTGCGGTCACACCTGCGACGAGGGCGTCGCCGAGTGCCACGTGCAGGGGTCCGCTGGCCCGGTCGAGGTGGTGTGTGACGAGAACGTGGAGTGCCACGTCGAATGCTCGACCGCCGAGTCCTGCGAGGTCGACTGCGGCGGCAGCGCGCAGTGTCATGTCACCTGCCCCGCCGGTGGCTGCTCGGTCACCAACTGCGTCGGCGATTGCGTGGTGTCGTGCGACACCGACGCTCCGGCGACGCTCGACGGCACGACGGCCAGGTGTCCGTAACAACTGCGTGACAGGTCGAATCGTGTCGTAGCTGCGCGGGCGCGTGATACTCCACGTCCCATGCAGCTGCTTCCGACGACGATGGTCGGTTCGTACCCGCGCCCCGCCTGGTTCACTCACCAGCTCGCGGGCAAGGACGTGCTCGAGGCGTTCAAGATCGCCGCCCACGCCGAGGCGTTCCACGATGCGACGCGCGTCGTGATCAAGGATCAAGAGGACGCGGGCCTCGACATCCTGACCGATGGCCAGATGTGGTTCGACGACTACCACATGGGTATCGGATCGTTCCTCTGGTACTGGCTCGAGCGCACCAAGGGCTTCTCGAGCGAGAAGCTGCCGCATCCCGCGCGCGACAAGGCCAAGGGCCGGGACGTGTGGGCACTCGACGAAGCCGGCGGCGTTGCCGTCGACGGTCCGATCGAGCGTGGCCCGGTGCGGATGGAGCTGATCTATCGCTGGGCGCAGGCTCACACCAAGAAGCCAATCAAGGCGTGCATCGGGGCCGGCCCGGTCCAGCTGTCGACGCTCGCGCACTTTCGCGCCGGTCCGGTGAAGAACCGCTACGATCTTTCGAAGGCGCTCGCCGACGTGTTCCGCGCGGAGATCGCCGAGGTCGTCGGCGCCGGCTGCAAGCACATCCAGCTCGAGGATCTCGGCGCGTGGATGCCGCATCTCTCCGGCGACAAGGATTACGACTGGGTCAACGCCACCGTCGATCGCACGATGGAGCTGATCCCGCAGGGCGTCGAGCGCTCGTGGCACTTCTGCATGGGTAATGCGTGGGGCAACAAGCTCGAGGGCATGACCGCCGGCGGCTATCGCGAGATCCTGCCGCACTACCTCGCGGCGAAGGTCGAGGCCTACGTGCTCGACTTCGCGTGTCGCGAGATGGAAGACGCGGACTTGCTCCGCAAGCTGCCCGACGACAAGAAGGTCCACGCGGGCGTGATCGACGTGCGCACGCTCGAGATCGAACATCCCGAGCAAGTCGCCGATCGCATCCGCAAGGTGCTCAAGCACATCGACGCGGCGCGCGTCACGCTCACCACCGACTGCGGGCTCAAGCAGCTGCCGCGCACGTGTGCGATCCAGAAGATGCGCTCGCTCGTCGAGGGCGCCGCGATCGTCCGTCGCGAGCTGCGCTAGGGGTTGTCTAGCCGTGTAGCTCTGCGAGCTTGGCTTCGAGCGTCGTCGTGCCGCGCAGGATGTCGGTGCTCGTGAAGTTCATGCGGCCGTCGTTGATCGCTCCGGCCATCTCCGCGTAGAGCGCGGCGACGTCGGGCGAGGCGTGCATGCCCTCGAGGGCGGACTTCATCGCTTCGAGCGGCACCGACACCGCCTTCACCGGCTTGCCGGCGAGCTTGCCGATCGCCGCGGCGACGTCGTTCAGCGACAGATCGACCGGCCCTGCGAGCTGGACGATCCGCACCGGGGCGTTACCGGGCCCGGTCGCCGTCTTCGGTGCCCCTTCGACCAGCAGCTTCGCGGCGACCTTGCCGATGTCCTGCGTCGCGACCTGCGGGATCGCGAGGTCGGCGCGCAGCCCGTAGTACAGCGCACCGCCGT
>JACCYD010001413.1 GCA_013696695.1 Deltaproteobacteria bacterium
ACCGGCAGCCCAGCGGCCGCGGGCATACGAGATGTCGAGGTGCGGGGGCGTCGCCCACGCGGCCTCGTTCGACTCGGACCACGAGCCGTCGAGCGCGCGGGCCTCGAGCGAGGGGCGCGCGAAGATCAGCGACAGATCGAGGCGCAAGCCACCGCCATCGGCGAGCGCGGCGGGCTGATGCCACGCAGCGCCCGGATCGTCGTCGCGCGCCGCGCCCGCACCACCGGTGCCGGCAGACGCCGCTGTCTGCTCGCTCACCGCGAAGCCTCCGGCGTGGGCCGTGCCGAGACTGCCGGCGGCGATCCCCCCGACGACGGGGGAACCGGCGGCGATAATGACAACAACGAAGGCGAGCTTGTTCATAGGTCCTCCCCGTTCAGGAACTTCGCCATGTCGTTACAGCCACGCAGGTACTCGGGCTCGATCGGCACCGCGATGAAGCCGTGCTCGGCGACGTAATCGCGGCGGATCGCGCCAGTCACGCTCTCGAGCTCCTTCGTCGACTCGTTTGGAATGATGAAGTCGAGCAGCGCCATCTGGATCAGGAGCTCGCGTGCACCGGCCGCTTCGCCGAGGTGCTGTGGATCGACGGCGTCCATCACCCAGCCCGCGACGGCGAGCAACCGCTTGCCTTCGAAGCTCTCGCGATCGACATGCTCGCGCGCGAACAGCCCGTTCATCTGCGGGTGGAAGAAGTCCGAGCCGTCGAACATCCGGATCAGATCCGCACCGGGCACGTTGAGCACCGCGCGCGAGATATCAGGCGACGTGCCGAGGAAGATGCCGCCCATGATCCCGCCGAGCGATTGCCCGGTGTAGTAGATGCGCGAGGTGTCGACGGCGCGGCCGAGCAGCGGCAGCCACGCGCCGTTGCGCAGCGAGCGATCGAGCGAACCCAGATCGACCAGCGCTTGCCAGAAGTGATCCTTGCTCGACGCGATGTGATCGATCTCGTTGAACAGCGCGCCGGAGGCCACGGGCAGGTCGATGATCGGAAACTTGGCGAGGTTGTCGTAGCCTCCCTGGTCGTTGGCGTCGACGCAGCGACCCTCCTTGTTGCAGGTCGTGCCGCTCTTGCACGGGTTCAGCGACTGCACCTGACCGGTCGACGGATTGACCACGCTGATCGGACCGCCGGTCGCGCAGTACGTGCGGCGACCATGGAACGGGAAGTCGATCGAGATCGACGCGAAGCCCTTGGCGGCGAGCGCGTTGGCGACCGCGAGCACGAACCGCCGCTCGGTGACGAGGCCATGGCCGAAGATGACGACCGGCATCGGCCCCGGCTTCGGGTTCTTCGGCACCGCGAGCGCGAAGCCGACGTTCTCGACCTGGTGACCTCCGTCGCCGCGCAACGCGCGCGTCTGCACGTCGAGGAAGTACGGCGATTCGATCGTGCCGTAGTAGACGTCGGCGAGGTTGCCCGTCGACAGCAGCGCGAGCGGGAAGTCGAGGATCGCCTGGCCGGGCGACAGATGCTCGACGTCGTGCGGATCCGCCGACAGTCCGAGCCGCGCTGCGGAGTCCCGCGCCTCGACGAGCGGAGCCCGTACGGTCATCGTCTTGAACGGCCACGCGGCGAGCAGCCGGCTGCGGTCGAGCTGATCGAGCGCGCCCGTCATGCCGTTGCGCGCGTTCTCGAGCTTGTGGGCATCGGGTGAATCGACACCCGAGACCAGGCTCGTCGCGCCGTCGAACACCGGGCTACTCGCCTTCAGGAAGTGCCCGGCGGGCATCGTCACGATCGGCCGGCCTTCGAGGTCGCGCACCGTATCGTCGATCGCGATCACGTAGCGCGTGTCCTCGGCGAGGCGTTGCTCGCCGGGCGCGACCAGGACGTGCTGGTGATCGGGCATCAGCGTCACGATCGCGGGCACCTCGACGGGTGCGGGATCGAGGCGGTAGAGGTGCACGCTGCCCGCGTTCAACGTCGTCGAATCGACCGGCGCGGTGAGCTCGAACAGCATGTCGCTCGACAGGCCGAAGCCGGTAAACTCGCGGAGCCGTAGCTTGACCTCGGCTTCCATCGCGGAGTCCCACGGTGCGAGCGGAAGATCGACGTGGCCGGTGGCGGGATCGATCATCAGGTCGATCGGCAGCGGCATCCGCTGCGACGCCTTGTCCATCGCCAGCTCGGTGCGCGTGGTCACCGTGAACGCCCACAGCGCGGCGACTTCATCGCGTGGCAGGTCTCGCGCCTCGAAGTGCTCGAACATCGGCGCGATGTCCTTGCGGATGGTCTCGAGCTTCGTCGCGTTGCGCTGGCGCTCTTCCTTGGTTTCGCCGGGGAACGCGCGCTCGTGCTCCGCGGTGTCGAGCGGCTCGGTCTGCCGCAGGAAATAGAACGCGGCATCGCACTCGACGCGTTCGCCCTGCTTGCCGACCACGCCGCGGGCACCGCCGCGCAGCACGACGGCGTAGCGATCGCCGCGCACCCAGCC
>JACCYD010001414.1 GCA_013696695.1 Deltaproteobacteria bacterium
GATCCGTTCACGTCGACCACCGATGCGCCCCATTTCACTCACTTATCTCATTTTATTTTCACGTTGACAATAGTCGTGATGCTTATTATCATCGTGACAATAGAGGTTCACCAGATGACCAAGCCCAGCACGATGTCGCCGGCTTCCTCCGCCACCCCGCTGATCGATGCCACCAAGCTGCCCGCTCGCGAGCGCTGGGGCCGCGCGTTCACCGCGTTGCGGGAGGTGCTCCGCAACCCCGATCGCACCGATCAGGTCCTGGTGTTCAGCACCTATGCGAACGCGGGCTCGATGCCGCGCCGCATCCATCGCTTCCTCCAGGACCCGGCCGGTCGTCGTCTGTATGACGAGCACCGCACGATCGACGCGCACGCCGTCGATCTCCCCGGCCTCGCACGGCTGCCCGAAGACACGCTCGGCCGTGCGTACTCCGATTTTCTGACGTCGCGTGGGCTGACGCCCGACGTGTTCGAGCATCCGCCCGAAGACATCACGGATCCCGCGATGGCGTACATCGTCCAGCGACTTCGCCAGACGCACGACCTCTGGCACGTGGTCACGGGCTACGACACTGATCCGGCAAGCGAGGTCGCCCTCCAGGCGTTCACGTTCGGCCAGCTTCGCGCACCGAGCTCCGGCATCCTCGCGGTGCTCGGCACGCTCCGAGGCATGTCGATCAAGCGCGACCTGATCGTCGACGTGATGCGCGGCTTCCGGCTCGGTGCTCGCGCCGAGAAGCTCGCCGCGTTCCCGTGGGAGGACCACTGGGCAGCGCCGCTCGTCGAGGTCCGCGCGATGCTCGGCCTCCCGGCGGTGCCACGTGCGCCCCTCGAGCTCGCCGCCAAGGTGCGCGAGGTGATCGCGCAAGCAGTGCAGGAGCCGTCGAGCACCACCGGTGACAACTGGCTCGCACGAGCTGCTGCCACGCCGCGCGCTGCTGCCTGACACCGCTACCACCCGACCAGCAACGAATCGGAACGGTCGCCGAGTACCCGCCGATCGCGTACCAAGGTTCGAACACCACTCGAACCTCCGCACGAACCTCGCGTCCGACGGACGGCGACGGCGACTGACTGCAGCCGAGCCGCGATCACGCGCTCGACGAATCATGCATCCGGCTCGCGCGACAACCGCGCGACAGCCATCTGAATCCACAACCTCTCCTTCAACTCTCTCGACAACACGGAAACTCAACATGACTCACGACACTGCCCCCTCCTCCACTCCCTCGTTCAACCCCAACACCAACGACACGACGGCTACTCTGCCGATCGAATTCCCGAGCTCGGGTCGAGATCGCCGCAGGGCCCGCCGCGCAGCACGTTCGCTCGGCCGCTCCGCGCGACGCACGGTTCGCTCGACGGCACGAGCCGCGGGTTACGAGCTGCTCGTCGAGCAAGGCACGGTGCTCCGCGCAAACCTCGCCGATCTGAAGGCGCTCCGCGACTCCAAGCTCTCCGAGCTGCGCGCCGCGACGCGCACCACGCTCGATCAGGTGCGAACCGCGACGGCCAAGAAGCTCGACGAGCTGCGCGCCGCCACGCACACCCAGATCGCGGCGTTGCGTGCGGAACGCAAGATGGTGCGCGAGACGCGCCGCACGCTTCGCGCGGAACGCCGCAGCACACGTCGCGAGCGCCGCGCTGGCCAGCCGTCGGATCCGACCCCGGCCACCTGACGCGCCGCGCCACCTGCGCGTCACAGCGTTCGCAGCAACACATCGCCAGCGCCGCGCTGCTCAGCGCGCG
Source organism: Deltaproteobacteria bacterium (assembly GCA_013696695.1). Classification (GTDB taxonomy): domain Bacteria; phylum Myxococcota_A; class Polyangia; order Haliangiales; family Haliangiaceae; genus JABFXX01. The sequence goes on from JACCYD010001414.1 coordinate 1,749, forward strand.
GGCTCACGCATCGAGCACGTGCGCCCACGCTCGTACGTCGCGAACGTTGTTCGTCGACGACGAATTATCCCGAGCTGTGAGGGCACACTGGGTGCACGTCATCGTCACGGAGGATCCGATGATAACTCGAACCACCGAACCCGCGGCGCTGCCGCGAGCGCCGCGCGGCACGATCAAGAACTTTATCGACCGCGATGTCCCAAGAGACCGCGCGCTGAGCCAGGGCGCCCCGTCGAAACCACTCTTCAACGCGCTGCCGCTTGCTCGGCTGATCCCGCAGGACGTGCACTCGGTGATGGACT
>JACCYD010001444.1 GCA_013696695.1 Deltaproteobacteria bacterium
AGCCGCTGATCGATTTCGGGTCGAGCGGTTTGCTCGCGAAGCAGATCGAGCAAGGCGCGCCTTACTTCCTCTACATGGCGGCGAACAAGTCGTTCGCGGAGAAAGTCGTCACCGCCGGTCGCTGTGATGGCAGCACCGCGAAGCTCTACGCGCGCGGCCGCGTCGTGGTGTGGACGCCGACCGGCGTGGCGGCGCCGGTCAAGCTGTCCGACCTCGCGGACCCGCGGTTCAAGAAGATCGCGATCGCGAATCCCGATCACGCACCGTACGGCGTCGCGGCGAAGCAAGCGCTCGAGAAGGCCGGCGTGTGGGAAGCGCTCGACAAGGACGATCGCATCAAGCTCGGCCCCGACGTGCAGACCACGATGCTCTACGCGCGCCGCAACGAGGTCGATGCAGCGGTCGTCGCACTGTCGCTCGCGGTCGTCACCGATGGCGGCTCGTTCCTCAGGATCGATGCGGATCAGCACGAGCCACTCGATCAGCAGCTGGTGGTGTGCGGCACTGGCGAGGAGGCCGACCACGCGCGCAAGCTCGCCGACTTCATCAGCTCGCGCGAGGGCCGCGAGATCATGACGCGCTAGGGCTTCATGCTGCCCGGGGTGACGGCGAAGAAGTGACGCTGCGTCCCGAGACGATCAGCGCGAAGGCGCTGCCGTCGTCGACGGCGAGCGATCAGGTGTTCGCGGATCGCGCGATCATTCCGCCGATCCAGCTCGCCACGACCTACGCGCGCGATGCGGCGTATCAGCTCGTTGGTCCCGGCTACGCGCGCGACGAGAATCCGACCCCGGTGCATGCCGAGCGCGTGATCGCGACGCTCGAAGGCGGAGCCGAGGCGCTCGCCTTCGCGTCCGGGATGGCCGCGGCCACTGCGGTCTTCCGCGCTGCCTGCCGGCCGGGCGATCGCATCGTCGCGCCGCTCGCCGGTTACTACAACCTGCGCGGCTGGCTCGAGCGATTCTGCGCCCAGTGGGGGCTCGACCTGCAGGTGGTCGACATGACCGATCTCGCCGCGGTGCGGGCCGCGATCCGTCCCGGCACCCGGGTTGTCTGGGTGGAGTCCCCAGCAAACCCGACGTGGGAGGTCACCGACCTCGCCGCCGTCGGCGCGCTCGCACGCGCGGCAGGTGCGCTGTTCGCCGTCGACTCGACCTCCGCGACGCCGGTGCATTGCAAGCCGCTCGCCCTCGGCGCGGATCTCGTCATGCACTCGGCGACCAAGTTCCTCGGCGGGCACTCCGACGTGCTCGCCGGCGTGCTGGTCACCGCGCGCACCGATGCGACGTGGGCGGCGATCCGCCAGCTGCGCCACGACGAAGGCGCGTGCCTCGGTCCGTTCGAGGCGTATCTGCTGCTGCGTGGCCTGCGCACGTTGTTCGTGCGCGTCGAGCGCTCGAGTGCGACGGCGGCCGCGCTCGCGGCTCGGCTGCAGCCGCTCTGCACCGTGCTCTACCCCGGCCTGCCCTCGCATCCGCAGCACGCGATCGCGGCCGCGCAGATGCAGCGGGGCTTCGGCAGCATGCTCGCGATTCGCACCGGGGGCGGCGCCGAGCGTGCCCTCGCGGTGATCCGTAAGCTGCGCCTCTGGGTACCGGCGACGTCCCTGGGCGGCGTCGAGAGCCTGGTCGAGCATCGCTACACGGTGGAGGGTGCCAACACACCGACGCCTCAGGATCTGTTACGTCTCGCGGTCGGGATCGAGCACGTCGAGGATCTGTTCGACGACCTTGCCCAGGCCCTCGCATGAAGCTCCGCATCGCCACCTGCCTCACGCTCCCCGAGCCGGATCCCGATGCGGTGCCACTCGCGGATGCGCTCGCGCGTGCAGGCGTCGCGTACGATCTCCTCGGCTGGGAAGATCCGACGGTCGACTGGAGTGCCCCCGCGCCGACGGTGATCCGCTCGACCTGGAACTACGCACTCGATGTCGAACGCTACGAGGCCTGGATCGATCGCGTGGCGGCGGCCGGACCGTTGTTCAACCCGCGCGAGATCGTGCTCGACAATCTCCACAAGCGCTACCTGCTGGCGTTGGAGGAGCGCGGCCTGCCGATCGTGCCGACGGTCCTCGTCGAGCGCGGCGACACCGGCGATCTCTCCACGCTCGATCTCGGCGACAAGCGCTTCGTGATCAAGCCGGAGGTCGGCGCCGGCTCGCTCGGGGCGCGCGTGTTCGAAGCCCCGGGGCAAGACGCGATGCACCACCTCGCCTCGCTGACCGCACGGGGCGCTGCGCTGGTGCAGCCCTATTTCGACTCGGTCGAGGACTACGGCGAGCGCTCGATGATCTACATCGACGGCGAGCTATCGCACGCGATCCGCAAGAGCCCGCGATTCGCGGGGCAATCGGAGATGGTCTCGGGCCCGTACTCGATCGCCGACGACGAACGCGAGCTCGCGCTCGCCGCCCTCGAGCCCTACGGCGACTTGCTCTACGCGCGCGTCGATCTCGCGCGCGACGCTGGCGGCCAGCAGCGCGTGATGGAGCTCGAATTCGTCGAGCCCTCGCTGTTCTTCGGGAAGAAGCCCGGCTCGGCCGATCGGTTCGTCGCCGGGCTGATCCGCAGGCTCGCGTGAACCGCACGCTCGCGATCGCGATCGGGATCGCGCTCGCCGCGCTCGGTGCGTTCCTCGCGCTGTTCCCGGACGTCACGGCGGATCTGCTGTCACAGCCGGATCACCAGCCACCGACGGCGCGAATCAATCTCCGCGCCAGCTACGGCGGGACCCTGTTAGGCCTCGGGATGTTCCTCGTCTGGCTGCCGGCGGCGAAGCCGTGGAAGCGCACGATCCTCGGGCTCCTGATGTGGGCGATGGCCGGCATCGGCGTGGCGCGCCTCGTCGGATTCGTGGTCGACGGCTGGCCGCGTGTTCTGGCCCGCCGGACTCGCGGCAATGGATCTGGCTGATCGCGGAGATCCTGATCGTCGCGACGTGCGCGATCTTGCTGCGGCGGAGAGCTAGCGCTTCAGAGTGATCTGCTTCGACGCGAGCACCACCGGCACGGGAGGGGAGGCGACGATCGCGAGGAACCGCGCCGCCTCGCGCGAATCGGTGCGCTGGTACGAATCGATCGTCTCCGGCGGAATCGGCTGGTAGAGCAGCTCGAACCGCGCGCTCGCGGCACCGGCAGGTACCGCGATCTCGATCGAATCCTGACCGGCGACGAAGTCGGGATCGGTGACGCCGATCGGCCTGGTCCGCGCTGCGTCGGGGTGATCCTTCTTCCAGCCCATCGGCAGGATGCGGTTGTCCTTCGCGATCGCGGCGGTGCCGAGGAGCAGGTGCGTGCGTTTGCCCTTGTCGTCGACGGGCACCGACTCCCAGATCATCGTCTGGCCGGGGCGATCGAGCTTCGAGCGATGCAGCTCGATCACGCCGGGACCATCGATGCGCTTGCCGCTCCGATCGATCAACGCGCCATCCTTGTGAGCGCCGGATTCGAACAGGGTCTTGCCCGAGGCATCGGCGATCGCGACGTGCAGCCACATCCGACGCGTCGGATAGCCGGTTGGCAGCTTGTGACCCGTGCGGTTCGAGACCGTGAGCTTGATCGACGTGGCTGACACGCTCTCGACGAGCAATTGTGCGGCTGACGTCAGGAACACGTCGGTGGCATCGGCGGCCGCGCGCAACAGCTCGGGCTGCGTGGCGGCATTCAGCCACGCGAAGTTGTCGGCGAGGCGGCGCAGCAGATACGAATTGCCGCCGCGCAGGGCATGGCGGCGATAGCCCGGGCGTGCCGGTGCATCCGGCGGACGCGTCGCGAACGGCGTCTGGATGTCGGGGCCCTGCCCGAGCTCGTCCTCGCTGTGCGGCATGTGGCAGCCCTGGCAGGTCTTCGCCCGCTCACCGCCGGGGACGTACGCCGACGCGCGCCACTCGAGGAACGTGGTCTGCTCGGGAATCTCGTCGCCGATCGGTGCGCCCTGCGGATCGAGCCGGTGCACCAGCACCGTGTGGCAGCTCGCGCATAGCCGGCTCTCGCCGACGTGTTGCGACGGCACCGGCTTGGTCTTCGACATCTGGACCATCGCCTCGGCGAGCGGCTCGGGGAGGAGTCCGAACGACACGCGATCGCCGCGCAGCGCAACCCTGCCGGTGAACGAGCTCTCGTCGCCGAGCGTCGCGGGCTCGAGTGCGTGACAACCGTGACAGCCGACGCCTTCGCGCCCGAGGACGGCAGCCGGCGTCGTCCCGCCGATCAGATCGTCGAGCGAGATCGTGGGCTGCTCCGCGAAGCCCACCGGCGCGTGGCACCGCATGCAGATCGATTCGATCGCCGACTTCGCGCCCGGGTTCGCCGCGATCTCCCGCCGCAGCGCCGCGAGAAAATACGGATCGCGCGCCGACAAGCTCATCATGCCGGCCTGGATCTCGGTGACCGGCGAGATGTCTGCACCCGCCGCGTTGCGCATCGCCTTCGCGCCGGCCGTATGACAGCGATCGCACACCACCACGCTCGCGAACTGCGCGGTGTTGATCGGAGCCGGTTTCGGCAACGGCGGCAACAGCAGCGGATCGTCGCCGGCGGGCGGCACGTGCTTGATCGCTGGCGGGCCGCACGCGGCGAGCGCCACCCACACGACGAGCTTCATCCCTGCGCGAGCTCGCGGTTCAGTCGATCGAGCGCGTCGATCGTCCAGGCGCCGTACCAGAACAGATCTTTGCCCGACACGCGGACGATGCGCGCCTTCGGCAACGCGTCGCGGAACATCTGCTCCTCGGCCTCCGTGAAGTTGTATGGCTCGTCGGGGAGGATCACGAGATCGGGCTCGCGCTCCTTGATCTCGAACAGCGACAGCCGCGGATAGCGGACGTCGCGACCCGACGAGTCCTGCGGCGCGGACTTGCCGAGATCCGCCGCGAGTGGATAGAGCCGCAGGCGCTGCCCGAACACGTTCGCGATGCCGCACTGCACGAGCACGTCCGAGCCGAACGTGTCGGCGTTCATCGTCATCAACGGGTTGTTCCAGATCGGGATGAACGCCCGGACTCGACCATCGGGTCGCGGCGCGGTCTCGCGCTTGCTGCGGCGTTGCGACTCGATGACGGGCAGGCCGTCCGGCGGGGTCTCGAGCACTTCCGACGGCACCGTGCGATCGCGCAACGCATAGGCGCGCTTGATCAACGCGCGCGCCGGATCCTTCGGCCCGACGCCGAGGATCCGCGCGAGCCGCGCCAGGTGCGCGATGCCGTCGTTGACCCGGCGCGGTAGCGACACCAGCACCGGCACGCGCGCCGCGAGCGCCTCGAGCACGACCCGCGTGTTCTCTTCCTGATTCGCGATCACCAGGTGCGGGGCGAGCGCGAACACGGCGTCGACATCGACGTCCTTGGTGCCACCGACCGTGGGAAGGTGCGCGACCTCGGGGCTCTCGCAGTAGGTCGTGCGGCCGACCAGCCGATCGACCGCGCCCAGCGCGATCAACGAATAGGTGTCGCTCGGCACCAGCGACACGATCCGGGCAGGCGGGTGCACGAACACCAGGGTCCGACCGAGGTCATCCGTCAACTTGATCGCCGGCACCGTCTAGATATATCGCGTGCTACAACCGCCGCGGTGGCCAAGGCCAAGAACGAGAGCAAGGAAGATCCGATGGTGGCCAATGCCTTCGATGCGTCGAAGCACGAGCTCTTGGCCCAGATGATCTCCGAGCTGCCTCCCGAGGCGGCGGCGCACTACGTCGCCAAGCTCGAAGCCGCGCTCATGAAGCGCAAGCTCCAGCTGACCGGCTACCTGGTCGCCCTCGTTCTCTGGCTCGCCGCGATGGTGCTCGCCCTCGCCTATTTCGGGGCCACCGAGGGCTTCACCGGCTGGGTGTTCCTGATGCCGTTTGCGGTCGTCGGTGTGACCCTCTTCGCTTTCGGCAAGTGGGCCGAGAAGGTCGGCAAGTCGGTCGGGCCACCTCCCGCGATCCCGAAGGCCGCCGCGAAGTCCGCTGCTGCGAAACTGACCAAGAAGGTATGATCGCGCGATGAAGCGCGCGTTGCTCGCAGCTCTCCTCGCAGCGTGCGGCGGATCCAAGGAGACCCCGGACGCCGCCCCGATCATGCGTTGCGACACGCCGATCGCCGGCAGCAACGTCCAGATGCAGCTGGTCGCGCAGGTCAACGGCTCCGCGATCTTGGTCACCGCACCGCGCGACGATCTTCGCCTGTTCATCATCGAGCAAACCGGTTCGATCCGGATCATGGATGGGGGCGCGCTGCTTCCGGCCCCGTTCCTCGATCTCAGCGCCGACGCCAGCGGCCCAGTCACCTGCTGCGGCGAGCGCGGCATGCTCGGCCTCGCGTTCCACCCGCAATACGCCACCAACGGCCTGTTCTTCGTCACCTACACCGCGGCCGGCGCGAACGTGCTCGCGCGTTGCTCGGTCAGCGCGCTCGATTCCAACAAGGCCGATCGAGAGAGCTGCGTCGACGTGCTCTCGATTCCCGACTTCGCGAGCAACCACAACGGCGGCATGATCGAGTTCGGTCCCGACGGTTTCCTCTACTGGGCGACCGGCGACGGCGGCGGTGCCGGCGATCCGAATCGCAACGGTCAGGCACTCCAGGACGGCGACCCCCTGCCCGCGACCCAGGCGCTCCTCGGCAAGATGCTGCGCATCGATGTCGACACCAAGACCGACGGCCTCGAGTACGGCATCCCCTCCGACAACCCGTTCGCCGGTGGCGGTGGCAAGCCGGAGATCTTCATGATCGGCCTCCGCAACGCGTGGCGCTGGACCTTCGATCGAGCGACCGGCGACATGTGGATCGCCGACGTCGGGCAGGGTCAGATCGAGGAGGTCACCGTGCTCCGCCCTTCGCAGCAAAACGGCGCGAACCTCGGCTGGAGCAGCTACGAGGGCAACGCATGCTTTCGCGCGCCCTGCGATTTCCCGCAGCAGGGTCCGCAGAACGAACGGTTTCACAACGACGGCTGGACGTCGATCACCGGCGGCCAGGTCTATCGCGGCAGCTGCTTCCCCGACCTCGCGGGCACGTACTTCTACACGGACTACGACGAGCGCGGCCGGCTCGCGACGGCGAAGCTCAACGCGGACGACACGCTGACGGTCGTCGATCTGCCGGGCACGTTTCCCGCCAACGGCTCGAGCATTCACGAGGATGCCGCGGGTGAGCTCTACGAGACCGATACGAGCGGGCGCGTGTTTCAGCTCGTCGTCATTCCTTAGCAACCGCAGGAGTGTGTGATCGATGGGTAAGGTGATGCGGCTCATTTTTCTGGTCTCCCTGATCGCGTGCGGCGCCCCGAATCCCGAGTTCTGTTGCGTCACCGAGGCGCAATGCGGAGCTGCCGGGGTGCCCGAGCTCCGGCCTTGTGACGTCGGCCAGGCGTGCAGCTCGACGAACGAATGTGTTGCCCTGGAGTGCCAGAGCTCCGCCGACTGCACGTCCCCGAACGCGCCCACGTGCACCAACGGGTTGTGCGTTCCCGGCTGCTCCCTCGACGATGACTGCCTCGGCGTTCCTGGTGCACCTCATTGCGACGCGGCGAGCGGCGAGTGCGTCGGTTGTTTGTCGAACGAACAGTGCTCGCCGAGCCAAGAGATCTGCGATGACGAGACCCGAAGCTGTCGCGGTTGCATCAGTGACGACGAATGTGACGACGGAGTGTGTATCGAGGCGGATGGCGTCTGCGTCGTTGACGTGAATGTGGTCTTTGTCTCGAGCACCGGTCTCGACAACAGCGAGTGTTCGCGCGCAGCTCCGTGTCGAACGATCGGAGCCGCACAGAGTGTCGTCTCTCCAGATCGCCGTCTCATCAAGATCCTCAGCGGATCGTTCGAGCTGGGAACCGTCACCGTCACGCTAGGTCAGGATGAGAG
>JACCYD010001462.1 GCA_013696695.1 Deltaproteobacteria bacterium
AGATCGTCTGCGTGTCCTGATCGAACGCGACGACATCGACGGTGATCCCGCTGTACCGAGTCGCGAGCCCCTGCACCAGCTCGCGGATCACGCTCGCGTAGCGTGCAAAGCCGAGCGCGCGCGATGCACTGGTATCGACGAGCAACGTCATCGCCTTCGGTACCTCCGGTCGCACCGTCGCCTGATCGAACGGGCTGACCTGCGCGATCACCACGCCACCCGACGTGATCGCCTCGGCGCTGGTCGACGCGTTCGACACGAAATCTTCGTCGGGGTGCCAGTCGCGCTTCGCGAGCTTCTGCTCGGCACGCGTACCGTCGGGGTTCGTGGTCGCAAGCGCGACCTCGAGCTGGTGCACCTTCGGCAAGCCGCGCAGCGGCAACACGTAGCGCTGGCCCGGCAGCTCCTGGCTGAACGACAGCACGACGTGCTTGACGGTGTTCGCCTCGATCGGGAACACGCGCGCGGTGAACTGATTGCCGGCCGCCTTCTCCATCAACGCCGGATCCTGCTTCTTGTGAAGAAAGTCCTCGTACGCGCGGCGCGCGACCTGCTTCTCCACCACCTCGGCTTCCATCCACTGCCCGTTGGTCTCCATCGCGAACCGGCTCACCGCCGCGCCGTGCGGCAGCGTGATCGCGAACGTGCCTTCGCGAATCCGGCCCTCGGTGTTCGCGAAGTAAAGATGCAGCTCGGTGAACGCGAGCGGCCCTTGCATCACCGCCTTCGCCTCGACACGCGTCGCCACCAGCCCGCTGCCATCCGACGCGGTCAGCGTCCACGGCGCCGGCGTCTGATCGAGTGGCACCTCCGACACCGCGATCGCGGGCAGCGCCACCTGGCTGAGCCGCGCGACAGGCGCGGACCTGACGACCGGCGTCGCCTGCTGGGCTTGTCCCTGGCTTTGCTCCAGCGGCGGCGCGGCAGGCTGCCCATTCGACCCACACGCGACCAACAGCGCGAACAAGCTTTGACGGATCCGCATCTGTTCTATCAACGCACGACCCGCCGAAGTGTTGGGGTCACGAGCCAGGGTTTCAACCGCCTGGAATGACGAGCGATCTGCGCGGAAACGCACAAACGCTACCGCCGCAGATTTCTCGTGTCGTTCGCACGCGGAAACTACGGGACGCAGTTGATCGCGTTGTCTGCCGTCGACTCGCTCGGTGCAATGGCCGAGACGTACGCCCCGAGCCCGATGTCCCACGTCATCGACGTCACGTCGATGCCCGCGACCGTTCCGAACAGGTCCCAGCCGACCCCGTCGGTCGACACCTCGGCGATGATCAACGCGTTCTCCTCGCGAAGTCGCCACCACACGTGAGCCGCCGCGTCGTAGCTGGTCGAGATAAACTCGGTGTACTCGTCGGCCGCGGGGTTGTAGCGATTGAGCTTGAGGTTGGTGCCATCCATCTCGAGATGCACTCCGACTCGCTGGCCGGTCTGCTCGTGCCATCCCATGCCGGTCGACGCGCTCGGCGTCATCGACGGGCTCACCGCCTGGATCGCGGTCGAGCGACCGACGAACGAGATCGGCGTGGTCAGCTCGACATACGCCTCGGAATCCAGGTCGCCGGGGATCTCGAACCGGATCTGGCCATTCGCTATCTCGATCGTCCCCCCCACGATCGTGAGCTCGGAAGGGAACTGATCGAACTCGAGTGTCGTGCAGGTCCTCGCCATCATGTCGGGCGTGCCATCCGGCGTGACCGCGATCTCGCGCTCGTCGAACGCGAGCCGGCCGCAACCGGTGCACGCGAGGACGAGCAACCAACGCACGTCCCCATGGTACGCGACGTCCGACGGCGCCGAGGATCAAACGTAGGACATCGCGAGGAACCAGCGAACCACGTGCCGGTAGAGCGCGGTGTCGGTGTCGTACCAGACGCGTGCGAAGCCTTCGTGGGTGAACCGGCGCGCGCCGCACGCGCCGTGCGGATCGATCAGCACCACGTGCTCGGAGGTCACCGCCGTCACCACTGAATAGTGCCCGCAGTCTTTTCGCTTCCGCCGCACCGCGCTCCACCGGCGGTCCCAGTCGCGATCGCCCTCCATCCACCAGCCCACGATCGGCGGCACGCCGCGCGCGACAAACCACGCAAGCTCGGCGATCGTGCCGTTCGATCTCGCGATCACACGCGCGCCGGTCGCACGCGCGGCGGCGATCAGATTGTGGTGATCGGTGCCGTCCTCGGTAGTCTTCGCGAGCGCGCCAGCCTCCGCGATCGTCACCTGCTTGCCGAAGAACTGGAACACGGCCGCGAGCGACGTGTTGCCACACTCGTAGCCCGTCGGTTGCACGAGCACGGGAACCTCGAGCGCCGTCACGTCGACTCGACGCCGAACGCGCGGCAGACGCGATGGTTGGTTACCTTCACGTTCGCTTTCCCTTCGTCTTGATCTTGGCCCTGGTCGCTTTCGGCTTGGGCTTCGTCGCCTTCGCCGTGGTCGGCGTTGCCTTGGTGTTGGTCTTGGTTCTCGCCTTCGCGCTCGGCGTGGCCTTCGACTTCGACTTCGGCTTCGCCTTCGCGCTGCGAGCACCCGCCGGCGCGGCGTCCGCTTCGCGCCACGTACACCACGCCTTCACGATCGCTTCGAGCTCGGTCTTGGCGTCGTTTGCGTCCTCGACCGATCCGATCTTCATCACCCGGCCCGTATCGCCTTCACCCTCGAGCCGCGAAAACGTGCCTGGGATCTTGGCGCCCAGATGGAACATCAAGCTCGCGTGCTGCTTGCTCTTGGGGAAAAAGCTCGCGAGGTTGCCGCCGAACGTGAACGTCGGCGCCTGCCACTTGATGCATTCGTCGATGCGCGGATCCGCAGCAAGCAGGATCTCTCGCAGCCGCTGCACGACCGGTTTCATCGGGTTTTCGTACCGCCCGAACCAAACATCGCCCTCTTTGCGCGGTGGCATCGGGGCGATCCTGCCGGATCTCGGTCAACTCGGGGCGCCGACGGGAAAACAACGGTCCCGGCCGTCCCTTGACACCCCCCACCCCCATACGTCATCTATTAGTCCCAAATTCCGAAGTAGCTCAGTGGTAGAGCAGGCGGCTGTTAACCGCCGGGTCGGGGGTTCGATCCCCTCCTTCGGAGCCAAGGCGTTCGACGTCAAGGCGGTAAATCAAGTCGCTGTTCTGAGCTACGCGCCAATCAGTGGGCTGTGCGCCGTCTCGCGCAGAAGGCGCTGGTATGGATTCTGGCTGCCGTCGAACACGGACGCCTGGCGCGCGACTTGGGCCATCACGTAGTCGGCGGCGGTTCGCGACACGGATCTCGAACGCATCGAACTGCCGACCGCGCGCTCGCTCGTACTCGCGCACGAACGCGGTGGCCTCAGCCGGCGTCGGCGTGATCGGAGCTGGGAGTCTTACTGCGCAGTAAACTGAGCTGCGGCCCCATCCACGTGTCCGGCAAGACTTAGTACTGACCGTTTCCCGACGCCGCGGTCTGAACGGCAGACGCACGAGATCGATTGGCCCACGCTCCGTCCACGGATCCTCGAACCAGATGCAGTCTCCATCCGGTGCGATCGCGCGCGAGTCGATCGAGCTCGATGACAGGCCGCGCCGGATCTGAGGGTGGATGTAGAATTGGGTGGTGAAGACCCCCGAGGCGATGAAGGGGCGAGCGCTATCGCGAATATCGGCCGTCGACAATTCGATCCCGCCTCAGGTGATCGGTGAGCTCAGGGCCCAGATCATCAAATTCCAGGCGCGGCGACCCACGAGTAGCGATGGGGGAACCCACTGGTACTCACTCGATACGCCACCTCGACTGTTGTTCGAGCAGGTGATCCAGCACCTCCGAAGCCTGGTGCCTCGGGGACACGAGTTCATCGGCGCTGAATGGTGGTTCCGTGCGACGCAGACCGACACCGGGTTTCCATTCCACTTCGATCGCGATGAAGCGATCCGGGATTCGATCGTGTCTCCGGAGCTGGCATCGATCCTCTACCTGAGCAACGCCGGCGGACCGACCGTCATCCTGGACGCGACACCGTCGCGCATCGCGGCGCCGAAGGCGGGGATCGCTGTGCACCCGAGGCCTGGTCGGTTTGGCGTGTTCCCGGGCTCGCTGCTTCACGGCGTCTTGCCCGGCCGACCCGGCCGATGGCCGCGCGTCACGATGCTCGTCAACTGGTGGCGGGTGGTGCCACGGCTGGAACGCGCGCCGCAGCTCGACAGCACACCCGCATCCAGTCGCTGGCGCGTCGACGTGAAACGCGCCAATGCACCGTTCGCAACGCTCGAGCCAGTCGATCCATCCCGCCTGCTCGCAAAGGCGGCGTGGCGCGACATCGTCTCCAATCAAACGAGCTACAAATAGCGTCGATGATTCGAAGATACAGCGGAGACAAGAAGAGCCTCGAAGCGCGGAGCGGCGACAACGGCAAGACGTGGTCCGTGAAGCTCTTCGACACCGGACGGCTCACAGAGTATTCGGGCGGATCGCTCGCGGAGGTCGACGCCCTGGCCGCCAAGAACGGCTTGAAGCTCGACGTTGGCAAGTGATCGGCGGCTATTGCCCGGACTTGCGGCGGCGGCGCTGGAGCAGTGCACGGTTCGCGCGCTCGCGTTGACGCTTGAGCACGTTCAGCTCGGCGAGCTGGGTGGGGTCGAGGTCTGATTTAGCGGCCGGCTGCTTGGTGTTCTTGCGCTTGTTCATGGGGCGCAAGGTAACAGATCATCGCGACCAACGACTGCAGCGACGTTTCGCGAACCTTCTAGAGCTCGCTCAAATCGGGGCTGCATCAGGCATCACGGCAGCGATGCCCCAGTTGGCCATTTTTGCTACCACGGGCAGTGGTTCAGGGCGCCGCGACCCGTCCTCGGCACTGATTGCAGCCGCGCGCTATCGTCCGCCGCATGTCGACCGAGGTCCCTGCGAAAGGCTCGATCGTCGAGCTGCGAGGCAGTCTCGGCAAGATCGCGCTGGCGAGCGGGGAGGTCATCCAGCTCAGTTTATCGAAGTGCGATGGCTTCGAACCGCGGATCGGGCGGAGCTGTTACGTGTGCGAGATCGGCATCGATGATCGGTTCGGCGCGGTCGTCGAGGCGACGCGGATCCTCACGACCACGGACTTCGAGCTGCTCCAGATGTTCGACCGGCGAACCGATGACGAGGTCAGCTACGAGTGGGTGCGGTCGTTGGGATTCGAGATCCGTGAGCAGCTGGCCGCGCGCATCGTCGACCTCCTTGCCGATGCGTCGCCTGACGACCATGCGTTGAAGGGTTTGTTCCGGTACCTCGCCGAGATTTCGCCACAGGTCTTTCATCCGTTCCTGGACCGTCTCGATCCAGCCCTCTCCCTCGAAGCGTTTCGCGGAGCTCTGGTGTCGTCACTCGCGCGGTATGTGCAGCACCTGACGACCAGCGACGTGTCGCCAGCTGACCAGGGGGCTGCGGCGGCGCTGCTTGCGCTCGCCAGCTCCGCGGACCCGCACGCGTTGACGATCGTGCGCAGCTACGTCGCGAGAACGTGCTCGGACGCCGATGCCTTCGAGATCGCAGATTCTCTGTTGCACGAGACCGGGCATGCGCTGCTGACCAGCCTCGAGATCGTGCGATGGCAGTACGACGTTTGCTACGAGCTCGAACCCGCACCGCTCGACGGGGATCGAGCGCCTGCGGTGATGTGGTTGATCGACGAGCTTCATCGATGTGGCGCATGCGGCGCCGCGCTGACGTGCGTGCTCCGTGTCGAAGCAGCGGCGATCCGCGGCCTCCGCGACGGAGAACCGCTCGAGGTCGTGACGTGCTCGAGCTGCATCCTCGAAGTCGATCCGTACTTCGTTCGCTATCGTGCACCTGGGGCTCCCGAGACCCTGCTGGTAGCGCCGCTCCCCGAGGGTTTCTCTCCCGGCGAGCCCCTCGAGCCGAGCTCCGAGGTTCGGGTCTACCCGCGCCCAGCGCCGACGCTTCGAAGCGCGTTCTCCGAGCCGAGCCCCTATGCAGGCTCGTACAACCGTGTCGGCGGCGTACCGACGTGGCTCCAACCACCGCGTGTGATTCGCTGCCCGCAGTGCGACGACGTCATGATGTTCATCGCGCAAGCGAGCGAT
>JACCYD010001470.1 GCA_013696695.1 Deltaproteobacteria bacterium
GCCCACACCAGCTGCCAGCCGGCCTGACCGCGTCGCGACTGCTGGAAGTGGTACTGGATCGACTGCAGCGTCGGTGGCGCAACCGCGAGATCGAGATCCTCGATCAACGCGACCACGCGCTCCGCCGCGGCGTCGTACTGGCCGCGATTCGCGAGCAGCTGCGCCGCTTGCGCACGGGCGATGTTCTTGTTCTCGCCCTTCGCGATGCTGTCCCACAACCGCGTGATGTCGGCCGGCTTCAGCTGGTAGCGATTCGTCGACGCGCCGACGCCGACGAGCCGCAGCTCGGGCGCGCGCTCGCCAAGCGACAGCACGCGATCGACTGCCTGGCTGTCCTTGTCGGCGACGAACAGCGCCATCGCCTCGCGGATCGTCCACAGCGCGCCGATGAAGCCCGCGGAGGTCTTCGCCTTGAGCCGCTCGGACTTCTGGTTCTGCGTATAGAGCCGCCCCGCCTGCAGATACTGCACGAGCGGCGCTTGTGCGTGCTTCTCGATCAGCTTCGCGAACTGCACGTCGGTGGTCGCCCCGGCCAGCCCGCCGCTGCCGAGCGCGAGGTCGCCGAGCTCGACGCCACCGTTCGCACGGAGCAGCTCGAGCACGGTACCGAGCGTCGATCGATCGTTGACCGCGGCGAGGCTCGCCATCCGCTGCCGTTGCGCGTGACGCCACTCGGCCGTACCGGCGGTCATCGTCTTGAGCTTGGCGTCCCAGTAGGTCGCGAGCCGCATCGGCATCTCGACGGCAACGCCCGTGGCCGTCGAGCGATCAGCGGGCCAACTATGGGCCCAGCTCGTCGCATCGGAGATCGGGAGGCCCGAGTAGCCGATCGTCGTGTCGACGCCACCCGAGCGCATCGTCGTCGGACCGATGCTGTTCCACGTGATCGCCACCAGGTCGTTGCCCTTGGCATCGCGGATCGCCGTGAGGTGGTTGTTGGTGTCGAACACCATCACGAACGCGAGCTCCGGTTTCGGCTTGCCCGCACCCCCGGCCACCAGGCGCGACAGCGCAACCTCACGGGCATTTTTCGTGGCACTGACCTCGAACCAGCGCGCGTAGTGCGCGGGCTCGGCGATCCACAGCGGCAGGTACGCGAGCTGGAGCGCGACCGAGGCGTCACCGATCGGGCGCGTCACGTCGACACCGAGCTCGCCGTAACGACGCGTCCAGGTCGCGCCGTCGTACGACGCGGTCTCGGCGAGATCCGCACCCGTCGTGCGGCGCCAGCCGATGCGATGCGACGGATCGACCGCGATCTCGAGCTCGCCCCACCGATACACGCCGGCCGGCACCGCACGGCGCGCGGCGTCGAGCAGCGTGCGCGACGCGGCGTCCATCGCGTGCGTCTTCTGGCCGGCCGCCGCGATCTCGAGCTCCTTGCGCCAGCTGTCGAACGCGTCCGCGGACAACGCCGGCATGAAGTTGGTGAGATCGTCGTACGCGGCATCGGTCGGATAACCGAGGCGGGTCGGGTACCCGATCGGTCGCCCCCAGCCGAACGCCGACGGCTTGGCCTGCTTGCCGGCGACGGCGCCGCCGATCCGTTTGAAGTCACCGTTGAACCGGCCGCCACCACCTTGGCCGCCGAGCTCGTCGGCGAACACCATCGTGCGCTCCTGCTTCTCGCTGGCCTTGGGCGCCCCGCTGTCGCGCAGCTCCTTGCGAAGCTCGCCGTCATCAGCCGGTGGCGCCGCGGGTGATGCCGAAGCCGTGTCGAGATCCGATTCACCTTCGGAGGCTCCGGACTTGTCGGCCTTCGCCTCCTCGCGCATCGGCCCCTTGTTCGCGAGGCCGAGGTCGCGCCGCGAGCCACTGAAGCCGAAGCCGTTACCCGTGCCCGTGCCGCGCGCTCCACGGAACGCCTGCTGGTCGAGGCCACCGATCGCGTCGATCGTCATGAAGCCCGGGTCGTAGTAGCCCGCGTTGTAGAAGATCTGCATCGGGCGGCGGAGCAGCTCGGCATCCGACGCGATGTCCGGGGTCACGGCGACGCGCGAGACGACCTCGATCTTCTCGGGGACGACGTACGGTGCCCAGGTATCGCCTTTACCCTTCTCGACGCCGTACTTCTGATACATCGCGTCGTTCTCGAGCACGAGCAGCGACGTGTGACGCGACAGCAGGAAGTACTGCTTGCCGAGCGCGACGATGTCCTTGCGGATGCCTTCATCACGCTCGTCGCGGACCTCACCCTCGGTCTTGCAGACCGGCTCGGCAGTCTGTGGGCGGCGAGTTTGCGGATCGGGAAAGGTGATCTTCGCCTGCGGCTCCGGCGCGGCGCATGGCGGCACCACGACCGGATCGTGCTTCGCGAGCAGGCGCGCACTGATGTGCTGCTGCGCCCACAGCCGCGGCAGATAGCCGGCGTTGTCCGTGCCACCCGCGAGGGCGACGTTCTGCTTCCACGGCTTGCCGTTCAGCGTGCCGGTGAGCTCGACCGCGGTCGCGGTGTTCGTGATCGAGGCGAGCTTGGCCACCAGCTCGAGCTCCTCGCCGTCGGCGAGCTGCGGTGTCTTGATGTAGACGGTTGCCGGCACGCGGTTGCCGTTGGCGTCGATCAGCTTGCCTTCGAGGCCGGCGACGCGCGGCGTGTGCAGCGCAGCGACGAGATCGAACGCGCGCCAGCCGAGGTCGTCGGCGAGATCGAGCGTCGTCGCGTAACCGCCGGACGCGGCCGCGAGGGATTCTAGCGTCTGGGTGTCGGGGCCATCGCCGATGCCGACGCCGATGAAGTGCGCCTTGCCGGCGAGCTTGGCGCGCAGGCGATCGAGCTGGCGCGGGCCGCTCGAGATGATGCCGTCGCCGAGATAGACGATGTTGGCGTCCTCGGGGTCGACGCGCTGATCAGCGAGCTGCACCAGTGCGGCATCGAGAGCGACTCCGAAATCGGTGGCGCCGATGTTGCCTTCGTCGGCGAGCGCCGCGCGCACCGCCTTGCGATCGACATCGAGCACGCGGGTCGGCGCCAGCTTGGTGCGGGCGGCGACATCGAACGCGATGATCGAGACGCGATCATCTTCGTCGAGCTCGCGCAGGAAGCCGTCGATCATGTCGTGCTGGGCACGCCGCGTGAGCGCATCGCGCGACGCACTGACGTCGTCGAGGATCACCCACGTCTTCTTGCGGTACTCGCGGGCCTTCGCCTCGAGGTCAGGCCGCGCGCGCACCATCACGTAATCGTCGCCGGCTTGCTTGTGGGAGGCGACGATCGGGTTGCGCCGGGTGTCGCGCACGTGGAGCACCAGCGAGTCGCCGATGTCGACGTTGCCCTGGCGGTACGACACGATCGAGTCGCTACCGCTCCGCTTGACGGCGATCTTGTGCGACGTCGACGTCACCTCGCAGTTCGCGCAGCCCTTCATGCGAACGTCGAACGCGAGCTCGCCGACGGGAAGGTCGACCTCTGGCAGCGGCACCGTCAGCGTGTAGTCGTCGTACAGTTTCGGGAGGCTCTGCGTGTAAGCGATCAGCAGGCGCTTGTCCTGTTGCGCGAACAGCGGATAGACCTTGAGCGACAGCCGGCCAGTGCCGGCCCACTCGAGCAGGGCGGGATCGAGGCGGCGATACACCACGTCCTCGTAGATCCGGCGAGCCTGCATGCGCTCGACGACCGCCGACTCGGTGAGCTTGCCCTCGACGTACATCGCGAGCCGCTGCAACGAGGCATCGGGCGGAATCGCGAACCGGTACATGCCCTCCATCACGCGAGGGTTCGGGTTGTGGAACGTCTGATCGATCGCGACGCGCGCGACCTGATCCTCGACGACGACATCGACGCCGAGCTTGACGATCGGCAACGGCGTCTCGGGGACCCACGGGGTGTTCGGCTCGCGCGCGAACAGCGTGCCGTTGCGCAGCGGCTTGACCGCGTGCTCGACCTTCTTGCGCGCTTGCTCCGCCCACGACACCAGGTGCGAGAGCCGCGGCGCTGGGCCGCGCGTTGGAGGACGCGAGTGCTCGGCGATGCCTTGCTCGCCGGCGTGCAGCACGACGCTGCCGGCGGCCGACGCGAGCTTGACGCTGCCGCGCACGACCGCAGTGCTCGTGCGATCCGCACTCGCATCGACGACGAACCGCGTGCCGATCACCTCGATCGTGCCTTGCGCGGTCTCGACGGTGAACGTGCCCTTGCCGGGCTCGACATCGATCAGCGCCGCGCCGGTGACGCGCAGCTTGCGCGCGCCGAGCTTCTCGACCTTGCCATCGGCATGCGCGATCCAGGTCGCGCCGTCGGTGCTGCCGTCGGGCGTCGTCGGCGTTTCGCTCGCTGGCGAGCCGGCGATCCGCGTCACCACGAAGGCACCGGCGGCGGTGGCCGCGAGGCCGAGGCCGATCGCGATCAGCGGCGAGCCCTTCCGGACGCCGTCCTTGCCGTGCTTCAGCATCAGCTGCGCGCGAATTCGCGACCGCGCACCATCGGCGATGCGCGGTGCTTCCCCACCTGCTTCGAGCAGGGTGGACACGTTGCGCTCGAGAACATTCGGGTCGTCAGTCTTCTTCGACATCACTGCACCTCCGCCAGGTTGGTCGACAGCGTCGCGAACGTGTCGCGGAACGCGCGGCGAGCCCGAGCGAGTAGAGACTTGGTTGCGTCGACCGAGATACCGAGCTCGCCTGCGAGCGTCTCGAGGCTCTCGCCGTCGACATACTTGCGCGTCAGCGCGTTGCGATACTGCTCCGGCAAATTCGCGACCGCCATGTGAACCAGGTCGCGGGTCTCGGCGCGCTCGAGCACTTCGCCGGGCAGCGGCAGCTCGGCCATCGACGCGAAGGTCTGCGCGAGCGTCGCGTCGATCTTGTCCCAGGCATGCGCGAGCTCGTCGCTCCGCTTGTGCGCCCGCAGATGATCCCGGATCACGTTGCGCGACAGGACGGTCAGCCAGCTGCCGACCGACCCGCGATCCGGGTTGTAGTCGGCCTGCCGGGACAGCGCGATCGTGAACGTCTCCTGGACCACATCCTCGGCCAGCGACGTGTCGCGGCCGACACGGTAGTAGACAAACGTATACAAACCGTCGACGTGAGCATCGTAGAACCGCTCGATGGCCTGCTTGTCGCCGCCGACAGCGGATCGGAGGTCTCCACCAGGGCCGGAGCGGAACAACCTGGCGAGCAGACTCGCGATCATGGGGTCACTTGAAAGGTCATGGCGTCGTGAAGTGTCATCGCACGACCCGAAGGTGTCGGTTTCCTAACTTGGCAACCGTTTCGCATGGAACTGGGCGTAGTTCCGCGCGGCCGTGCATGCGCCGTTCGCGTGCTTCAGCGAACGATCCGCAGCTGACTCGCCACCGTGATCTGCACGTTGATGTAGACGCCCTGCACGAGGTGCGGCGTGCCATCGACCTCGATCGTCTTGCCGACGAAGCGCTCCGGCTTGCCGCCGAGCTCCCTCCACGTTGCGAGCGGAATCAGCACCGAGATCATCTTGTAGTTCTTGAGCTGGCGCTCGCCGATCTGCAGGAACGCCGTGTCGCTGTCCATCATGCCGCCGTGCAGGACGGTGCCCTTCAACGTGCTCGCGATGTTGAGCGACTTCACCACCGCCGCTTCATCGTGTGCGTCGACCGCGCGCAGCGACAACGTCGTGAAGGCCCAGCTATGCGTCTTCGTCGTGCCCTTCCACGTCGCCGTCACCGATGCGCGATACGTGGTGCGCGGCTGGAGCGGCAGCTTCGGGATCAAGCACACCACGCCGTACTGACCGAACGACGTCGCGGGATGCTCGGGGTCCGAGAGATGGAACGGCACCGGCTTGCCCGCACCGGCCCCGCCGCCGGAACCGGCCGCGACCATGTCGAGCTTCGCCGTCACGCCGGTAACCTTGTCGAATGCGGGGAACTGGATCGTGATCGGATAGCCGGCGCGGCCACCGCCAGGCACCGGATTCGGAACCTCGTTGCCGAAGTCGAGCGGGATGTCGCCCTGCTTGTCGGCGGGGTACGCCACCGGCCATTTGTCGGCGCTCGCGTTGTCCTTACCGTCGACGAACATCAACGCGGCCATGTACGAGCCGTCCGGCAGCTTCGAATACCCGACGCCGATCTTGGCGAGCGTCGGATCGAGGATCGGCCGGCGGTGATAGAGGCCCGCCATCCAGCCATCGACGGCGACCTCGAGATCCGAGACGCCCGGAAACAGATCAGCGGCCTTGCCGCACTTCGCGCCCTCGGGCGTCGCGCCCGGCAAGCTCGGACGTTGCTGGTGCGCGTTGAGGCCGCGCATCGCCTCGCCGTCCTTGTTGAGCCGCATGTACTCGGCGTGCTCCATGCAGCCCTTGCTGAGCACCGGATCGAGCGTGACGGCGGGCAGGCCGACCGCCGCGCGATAGCGATCGACGAGGTTCTTCACCCGCAGCTCGGGCGACGCTGGGGCGACACCGGGCTCGGGCTTCAGATTCGGGTCGCGCCGCGGCGGATCCGGTGGCGACAGCGGGCGCGCAGGGTCGGCGGCGGCCGAGCAGGCGACCAGCGCGACGAGGACCAGGCTGCGCATGACCAGGAGACGTTACCGCGCTTCTGGTTGTTCACCAGCCACTCGCGCCGCCCCGAGCCATGGATCGCCGGCTGCCGCCGGATAATCGAACCACAACCGCGCGCTGGCGACGTCGCACATGTGAGCCATCGCCGCGAGCGGACCCATCACGCGCCGCTGGGTCGTGTAGTCGCCGAGCTCGCCCTCGACG
>JACCYD010001475.1 GCA_013696695.1 Deltaproteobacteria bacterium
GCCCACCGGCTTGGTCGTGAAGAACGGGTCGAAGACTCGCGCGAGCTGCTCGGGCGGGATCCCGCAGCCGGTGTCGCGAATCGTCACGGTGACGCGATGCCGTGCATCAACAGCCGTCGACAGGCGGATCTCGTTGCGGTCGGGATCACTCTCGCCAATCGCCTGCGCTGCGTTGATCAAGATGTTGAGGAACACCTGACCGAGTTGAGCATCGTTGGCGCGTACGGATGGTAATGACGAGCCATAGTCGCGAACGAGCCTGGCACGCCTCCGGATCTCGTGGTCGGCCATCTTGACGGCCGCATCGAGGACGTCGTGAACGTTCACCGCCCCGACCTCGCTGTCGTCGGCGCGGGTGAACATCCGCAGCGACTTCACGATCTCGGCGATGTGTCGGGCACCGTCGCGCGCTTCGCACAGGGGCTCCTGCAACTCGTGGTCGCTGCCGAGCGTCGCGAGGACGACGTCGAGGTTGCCGATCACGAACGAGAGCGGATTATTGATCTCGTGGCCGACACCCGCGGCGAGCGTACCGAGTGCGGCCATTCGATCGGCGTGCAGGAGCTGCGCTTGCAGCCGATCGACCTGCGTGACGTCGGTCATCGAGCCAACCATACGCATGGGGCGCCCCGTGCCATCCCGCGTGATGAAGCCGCGGTCGAGAAAGCTGCCATAGCTGCCGTCGGCGCGGCGAAACCGATAGCGGGCCGACCACGCGCTGGCGTCACCTGCGAGCGCGACGCCGAGGCTCGATAACGCCTGCGCACGATCATCGGGATGGAGTCTGTCGTTCCGCCACGTCGCAGACGTCGTCTCCTGGTCGTACCCGAGCAAGCTCTGGATCGCGGAGTTCCACGTCATCTCATCGGTCGCGAGGTCCCAATCCCAGAGGACATCGTTCGTCGCCTGCGCCGCCAGTCGATAGCGCTCCTCGCTGCGCGCGAGCCGCTCCTCGGTCGCGCGGCGCTCTGTGATGTCGCGTGCGAAGAACACCACGGTCGGAGGTGTGCCGACTCGCTTGATATCGGCAAAGAACCACCGGCGGCACCCGTCGATGTCGAGGGGATACTCGAGGTGTTCGATCTCACCTGTCGCGAACACGCGGTGCACCATCGCGGTGAACGGCGCGCCCGCCTCGGAACCGAGCACCTCGTCGATCGTCTTGCCGATCATTGCCTCGCGGGGTGCGGCGAGCAACGCCGGATCGTCGGCCCAGGCATTGAGATAACGTACAGCCCCATCAAACTCGAGGACGATCCCGCGGATGCAACCGACGAGTGTGAGCAGACGCTGATCATGATCAGGATTCGACACGATCCATGTATCGACCGACTCGATCATTCCGGACGTGCTACTCGGGGCGCGGAATCCTCGCAAACCTACTTGTCCGACATCGGTTGCCCGCCCGGAGCTCTGAAGGTCAGAAGCGAACCAACGCGACGAGCTGGGGCCCGTTTCGGCGGACGGTCATCGGAGGTTGCTGCGTCTCGAGGACGCGCCACCCCGCGGAGACCGTGAGCCACCGCAGGGCGCGCACGTGCACGTCGCCGGAGAGCGACCACGTCGAGTACGAGTCGCCGGCGATCCGGGTATCCCCGGTCGCGACGAGCGCGACGCGGCGGTGCAAGCGTATCCGGCCCCGCGCGCCGACCAGGTAGTCGGTGCCACTCCGGTGGAACGCACCCTGCGCCGACAGCGTGGTCCCGCCGACTCCGAGCGTGCCCATCCCCTCGAGGTCGAGCGAGTTGTAACGGAACCCCGCTCGCGGTTCGAACGACACGCGTGCGTCCGGGCCACCCAGCACCGTGTACCCGACGGCACCTTCGACGAGGACCGTCGTGAGCGAGCCGCCGATCTCCCCCATGCCATCCGCGATCTCCTTCGACGTCGCCAACCGGCCGAACTGGAAGCCGCCGGACGCGGTGAAGCGGCCGTAGCGCGCGTCGAGCGAGCCCGACATGCCGCCGTCGAGGTACTGCACGATCTGAGCGAACGGTACGTTCCGACGGATCTCGATGGGCCCCAGCT
>JACCYD010001493.1 GCA_013696695.1 Deltaproteobacteria bacterium
CGCCGAGCGCGCTCGAGATCTACCTCGCCGCCGTCGAGTCAGGCGCCCCGGAGGTGTCGGACCTCCGCGATGCGATCTTGAGCTTCGCACCGCACCTGATCGTCAACTCGGCGCGCAGCAAGTCGGACATGGAGCTCGGTCGCGCCGTCGCCGCGGTCGCGCGCCGCCGGCTCGGGGTGCCGCTGCGATACCTCGGCCACCTCGAGTACGACGAGGCGGTGTGGGCGTCGACGCGCCGGCGTCGCCCGCTGCTGATCGAGCACCCCGAGACGCGGATCGCCAAGTGCTTCGAGCGCGTCGCCCGCGGCCTGCTCGCGGTGCGGCCACCCACCGGCGATGGCGAGGTGCTGCCGTCGGATTCGCACTACGAGCTGCTCGAGGTGCCGCCGACCGCGTCGTTCGAGGACATCCGGCGTGCGAACCGCCGGATCCGCGACATCTACGGTGCCGAGTCGATCGCGATCAGCGGTCTGTTCGACCCCGCCAGCCTCGAGGCCGTGCATCGCCGCCTCGACCTCGCCTACACGACGCTGATGGATGCCGCCAAGCGCAAGGAGTACGACGTCGAGCTGTTCCCCGACGGCGTGCCGATGCCGGTGACGCCACCGTCGACGTCACCCCATGAAGTTCCGCGCCAGCCTGCGAAGGTCGACGATCCGGCCACGCTGGCCGTCCGACCGCCGATGCCGCAGCTGTCGCCGCTGACCGAGTTCACGGGGCCGCTGCTCCGCCAGATCCGCGAGGCGATCGGGGTCGAGCTGCGCGAGATCGCCGAGCGCTCGAAGATCGGCATGGCCTACCTCAACGCCCTCGAGGGCGAGGTGTTTGGCAAGCTGCCGGCGGCGGTTTACGTCCGGGGGTTCCTCGCCGAATACGCGCGTGCGCTGGGGCTCGATGCCGAGCGCGTGAAGCAGACGTACCTCGCGCGCTTTCGTGCGGCCCGCCCGTCTCTGGACGACGACTCGGAACATCCGTAAGATGGCGATATGGCGACCTTGATCGACAATCCCAAGCGCGCACGGCAGCTGGCTCGCGCGATCGCTTCGGACCTGACGCTCTATCACGAGCCGAAAATCCTCGAAGGCATCTCGAACGACAACCTGTTCGAGGTGATGTCCGACGAGATCAGCGAAGGTCGCGAGCTGTTCAAGAGCCGCGTCACCGAGGACATTTTCGGCCAGCACATCTACGAGCGCGCGATCGTCGACGTGCTCGTGAAGTCCAAGGGTCACGTCAAGTCGAAGATCTGGTGAGGCTGCGCAGCCCGTCGAGGGCTGCCTGGAAGTCGGCGGGCAGGGGAGAAGCGCAGTGGATGCGCTCGCCAGTGACGGGGTGCTCGAAGTCGAGCACGGCCGCGTGGAGCGCCTGGCGTCCGAGCGTTGCGGCGATCGAGCCGATCGGTAGCGTCGTGTTGCGCGGCAGCTTGCCGTAGAGCTGATCGCCCAGCAGTGGCCAGCCGTGATCGGCGGCGTGCACGCGGATCTGGTGCGTGCGTCCGGTCTCGAGGCGAAACCGCATCAGCGCGGCTTCCCCGTCGGCGATCAGCTCGACGCGCTCGAAGTGCGTGACCGCGGACTTCCCCCACATAACGCGGGTCGAGAACTTCTTGCGATCGGTGGGGTGGCGGCCGTGGAACGTGCGCAGCGTGCCGCGCTCCTTGAGCGGGGGCGGCACCGCGATGCCCAGGTACTCGCGGAGGATGCCGTTCGGATCGGTGTCGCCTCGGCTCTTCGCGGCGAACTGCGCGGAGAGCCCGGCGTGTGCGCGCTCGGTCTTCGCGGCGACGATCGATCCGCTGGTGTCCTTGTCGAGCCGGTGCACGATGCCGGGGCGCAGCTCGCCGCCGATGCCGCCGAGATCCTTGCAGTGGTGGAGCAGGGCGTTGACCAGCGTGCCGCGCGGGTGCCCCGGTGCGGGGTGGACCACCAGGCCGGCGGGCTTGTCGATCACGATCAGCTCGCTGTCCTCGTACATGACGACGAGCGGGATGTCCTCGGCGACCAGCTCGATCACGATCGGCGCCGGGATCCTGACCTCGATCGCGGCGCCGGTGCGCACGCGTTGACCGGCCTTGGTGACGACGCGGCCGCCGAGCGTGACGCGGCCTTCCTCGATCAGGCGCTGCACGGTGGCGCGCGATAGCGCAGCGAGCTCGGCGATCGCCATGTCGATGCGATCACCGGCGTGGTCGGCTTCGATCCGGAGGCGAAGGACCTGAGGTTCGGACGGAACGCGCGCGACGATCGCGACCTCGTCGTCGTCGTCATCCGTCGGCAGGTGGCCGAGCTCGTCGGTCACTGAGGCTGCCTCGACACGACCGCGACTCTACTGGATCACAGCCGCGCGGTCACAACTCCACCGGTCCGGCACTACAGCGCAATCCCTTTACCCGAGAGTTTCCATGCGCCTTCTGCTCGTTCCCGCCCTGTTCGCATTGTCCACCGCCTGTGTCGACGTCCCCGACGACGAGGCTGCCCTCGAGCTCGATGAGGCCACCTCCGAGCTCGGGATCGGCCCGACGGTGCTGACCTTCTATCAGCACGCCAGCCTCACCGGCACGACGTACTCGGTCTCGCTGTCGTCGCCCGACGTCAACGAGCGGACGAAGCTGATCTCCAAGCCCGACATCGAGGCCGCCGGTCTGCTCGGACGCACCAGCGCCGTGCGTCTCAAGTGCGGCTCGCGCGACGCGCGCGTCGTGCTGTTCGACTCGCACAACATGAGCAACACGTCGTTCAGCGCGTGGAATCACCTCGGTGGCGATGGCGGCACGGTCAGCTGCGTCTCCGGTCAGACCGTGACGATCAACCTCCACGACAGGTTCCCGGGCGTCGCCGATCAGGTGGCATCCGCGTTCCTCGTCACCCACGCCACTGCACCCGGCCGCATCAACTTCACCGATTACTTCGAGTCGGCGTGGGGCGTCGCGATGGACAACCTACCGAGCGCCGCGACGCCGACGCGCACCGACATCTGGCTGTCGACGACACGGCAGTTTCGCATCCGCCAGTTTCTCGACATCGACCACTGGGCCTGCACCGAGCGCGGCGCGGTGTTCGAGTACCGCGTGACGCTCGACAGCGACGGGACATTCTCCGCGATCGTGACCGATTCGTATGTCGACTATGGATTCGGAGACCTGTGGGACTGCCGCAACAAGATGCAGGCGACCCTCGATTCGTCGCTCGCCGGCGCGCGCGTCGATCTCGAGGCGGGGCTCGACGAGCTGGTCGGCTTCCTCGCGCCAGATCACACGCGGTACTACTTCGTACCCAACGTGCGCCTGACGGCGTTCGATCTGTTCTACGGCGCGGACCCCGTGGAGGGCCCGGTCAATCACCTGTAGCCTAGCCCTCGAGCTTCTCGACGACCAGCTCGATGAACTCCTTGGAACCGAGCTTGCGGTACGAGTAGGCGTCCTCGAACCACTCGACGACCGGATCGGTCTGGCCTACCTTCGCCAGCTTCGCGACGGCAGGACGATTGCTGATCGCGACCAGCCGTCCGATGACGGCATCCGAGGCCGGGTCGTCGGGACCGTAGTGAGCCCGAAGCCACGTGAAGATCAGGTACACGAGTGTGGGATCGGCTTCCTCGACGAGCGCCGACGAATCCGCGGCACTCATGGTCCCGTTTTCGATCCCCTCGAGAATCCGCAGGGCCGCCTTCTGCTCTTGTTCGAACGCCATGTGGGCTTGTAGCCGATCAGTCGCCTTCGATCCCATACTGACGGAGCTTCTTCCACAACGTGGTGCGGTTGATTCCGAGCATCGAGGCGGCCTTCGTCTTCTGGCCCTCGCACAGCTCGAGCACCCGGAGGATATGGGTGCGCTCGAGCTCGTCGAGCGTTGGCACATGATCGCCGGTAAAGGTCGTCAGGCCGGTGGGGACGGCCTGCGGGCGAAATGACGTCACGTCGGCGACCTCGAGCGTATCGCTATTGGACAGGATGACCGCGCGCTCGATCGTGTTCTCGAGCTCGCGCACGTTGCCAGGCCATGTCTGGGTGGCGAGGTAGTTGACCGCCGCGTCGGTGAGGTGAGGCCGGCCGCGCTCGGCGCGCAGGGCGGCCTGCTCGGCGAAGTGGCGTGCGAGGAGCGGGATGTCGCCGGGCCGCTGGCGGAGCGAGGGGACCTCGATCGTGATCACGGCGAGGCGGTAGTAGAGGTCCTCGCGGAAGTGGCCAGCCT
>JACCYD010001509.1 GCA_013696695.1 Deltaproteobacteria bacterium
CTCGAGGCGCGTCTCGAATATCCCGCGTACGCGAAGCGCGCCCCGCTGCGGTTGCTGTCGACGTCGGGCGACGTCCGCGGCTTGCCGGGCACCGCGGTGTCACTGCACGCGCGCCTGCTGGTTCCCGCGTACGCGGCCGAGCTCGTCGTCGAGAGCGATAGCGGTGCGTACATCCGCACCATCCCGACAACAATTGCCGGCGACTCGATATCGACCAAGCTCGTGATCGAACAGTCGGCGCGCTATCGCTTCGCGGTGACGTCGCCCTCGGGCGTGCGCTCGATCGAAACCACACCGCGCACGATCGAAGCCGAGCCCGATCAGCCGCCGACGGTGCAGCTGCTGTCGCCCGCGGAGCCGCTCGACGTGACCAACCTTCGCCGGGTCGAGCTCGCGTATACGATCGAGGACGACTTCGGCCTGACCAGCGCCGAGCTGGTGTGGGAAGGCGGCAAGGATCGCGGCAAGAAGGTGATCAACCTGGACGGCAAGACTGGCCGGTTGCAAGGCAAGCTGCTGTGGGACATCGCCGAGCTCCAGGTGCCGAGTGGTGGGGAGGTCCGCTACTGGATCGAAGCGAAGGACAACGACAACGTCGGCGACGCCAACGTCGGCCGCTCGCGAGAGCTCCACCTGCGCGTGGTCAGCCCGCGCGAACGCCACGAGGAGACGCTCGGTCGCCAGCAAGGGCTCGCGGAGAAAGTGCTCAAGAACCTCGCCACGCGTCTGATCTACCCCGACGACAACCAGACGGTGCGCGACGAGCTCAACCGCCAGGTCCGCGAGGTCGTCGTCGAGCTCGGCTCGCTCACGGCCTCGTTCGAAAAAGATCCGCACGCGTCGGACGCGATGCGCAAGGCGCTGGTGCAGATGCGCGATCGCATCGAGAAGCTGGCCACCGTCGAGAGCAAGTGGGTGTCGAAGGGGAGACCTGCCGTGCGCGGCGCATTCGCGGCGTTCGATCCGAAGATGATCGCGGAGCTCGAGGACGACACGATCATCCTCGCCGACTGGCTCGATCGCGAGCGCATGGAAGGTTTGCTCGACGTTTCGGACGAGATCGCATCGCATCAGAAGCGGCTCGCTGATCTGATGGCGCAGTATCAGCGGACCAAAGACCCTCGGTTGTTGGACGAGATCGAGCGGGAGATGCGCTCACTCGACAAGGCCTTCGCGGAGCTCGAGCGGCATCGCCAGGGCATGCCCGAGGACGTGCTCGATCAATATGTCAACCGGTCGGCGGTCCACGCGACAACAGCCGGCACCAGCTGCGTCGACGAAGTTCGCAAGCTGGTGCGCGCGAATCAGATGCAGGAAGCGCAGCGCAAGCTCGAGGCGTGCCGCACGCAGCACGATCGCTCGGCGGCCTCGCTCGAGGGTTCGCTCGCCGGGCTGCGCGGCGACAAGTTCTCCGACGAGCAAAAGAAGCTCGACGAGGTGATGAACGAGCTGTCCGACGTCGCGAAGGATCAGGACGACATCGCGGCCGAGGCCAGCCGGATCTTCGATTCGTACGCGCAGAAGGCCGACGAGATCGCGAAGGAGCATCGCCGCGAGGCGGGCAAGAAGGTGGGCGCGCTGGTCGACAAGCTGCGCAAGAAGCTCAAGGACATCGATGAAGGCGGGCTGACCCCGTTCGCGAAGGAAGAGCTCGATATCGTCGAGCGCCGACTTGCTGACGTCGAGCACATGGTCGGCGACGGCGATCTCGCGGAGGCGCTCGGCATGGCGCATCAGGCAAAGCAGAGCCTCGACACGATCGGCGGCGAGCTCGAAGCCGCGATCGAGGACGATCCGAAATCGAAGTGGGCCGATGCGACGCAACGCGCGCTCGACGGCATCCGCCGCGCCACGCCGGTCGCGAAGGAGCTGATCGCCGAGCTGCAGAGCTTGGCGCCGCGTCCCGACCAGATCATGTCGCAGGACGATCTGCGCTCGCTGGATCGCCTGCGCCGTCGCGAAGCGATGAACCGCGAGCGCGCGAAGCGCCTCGGCGACCGCACCAAGCAACTCGGCGCCGACCTGCCCGGCGATACCGGACAGGAGCTCGCGAAGAAGCTCGGCGGTGCCGTGCAGCAGATGCAAACGGCCGACGAGCGCATGAAAGCCAAGGATCCATCGGGCACGCGCGAGGCCACACGCTCCGCTGCCGATGCGCTTGCGAAGGCGCGCGATCGCGCTCGCGCCGCCGCCCGCCAGGCGCAAGAAGGCGCGCTTGGCGACGAGCCGGTGAAGATTCCGGGCGCCGAGAACTACCGCGCGCCGGAGCGCTTCCGCGAGGACCTGCTCGAGGCGATGAAGAAGAAGAAGCCCGCGGGCTACGACGACATGCTCAAGCGCTACTACGAGGATTTGATCAAATGACCAAAGCCTCGCGAGGCCGTCTGGCCGAGGGAGCGAGACTCCGGACCATGAGGATGATCGGTCTCCTCGCGCTGGTCCTCGCCTCCCAAGCGATCGCCGCCCCCACGCCGACGCCGCGCCGCGATCGCACGATCTCGGGCGACGTCATCAAGGCCGCGCGATTTCTCCAGTCAGCGCGCCTCGACGATGCGCGCACGCTCCTGGCCGAGCTCGAGAAGCGCGCGCCCGATTCGACCGAGGTCAAGTGGCTGCGCGCCGAGCTGTCATTTCAGACCGGCAACTATGCTGGCGCCCTCGCGCTGCTCGACAAGGTCCCGGACACTGCCGTCGACGGGCTGGTCGGCCAGACCAAGAAGCTCGCGCGCTCGACGGCCGCGGTCACCGACACGTTCGTCGAGGTGCGGTCGCCGAAGGGCCGCGCCATCGTGCGCCACGCACCCGGCCCCGACGCGACGATCGCGATCCTCGCTGGAGAAGTGCTCGACGCCGCGTGGGATGCGATCGGCGGCGACCTCGGCCTGCAGCCCGGCGATCCGGTTCGGGTCGAGCTGCTCGGCGCGCCCGCCGATCTCGCGAAGCTATCGCCGCTCACCGAGGCCGAGATCGAGACCACCGGAACGATCGCGCTGTCGAAATACAACAAGCTGATGGTGGTGTCGCCGCGCGCGACGATCTTCGGCTACCCGTGGATGGACACGCTCGCACACGAGTACACGCACCTGATCGTGTCGCGGATCTCGCAGGACACCGTGCCGGTGTGGCTGCAGGAGGGCCTCGCGCGCTTCGAGCAGGTGCGGTGGCGCAAGGCGCCGGTCGTCGCACTCACCAACAGCGAGCAATCGATGCTATCGGCCGCGCTCAAGAAGGGCCGGCTGATCACGTTCGACGAGATGCACCCGTCGATGGCGAAGCTGCCGAGCCAGGATGCCGCGGCGCTCGCGTACGCCGAGGTCTATCACCTGGTCGGCTGGATCCACGGCAAGACCGGCTACAAGGGCATCCGCGACATCCTCGCCGCGCAGAAGGACGGCAAGAGTGCGCGGCGCGCGGTGTCCGAGGTGCTCGGCCTGGCCTGGCCGGCGATCGAGCGCGCGTGGCACGCCAGCCTCAAGACCCCGGCGCCGGCCGTTCGCGCCGGCAAGCCGATCAAGTTCGGCAAGGGCGGCGTCGACTCCGAGAACGTCGGCCTCGATCAGGTTCACGCGCGAGCTCGCAAGCACGCGCGGCTCGGCGGCATGTTGCGCGCCCGCGGCGCCCTCGAGGCTGCGGTGATCGAATACGAGAAAGCCCTCGCGAGCGGCCCCGAGCCGTTCGTCGCCGGGAAGCTCGCCCGCACCCTGGTCGAGCTCGGCCGCCACGATCGCGCGATCGAGCTGGCGACCCCGCTGGTCGCGGCCGACGACCACGATGCGGTCGCCGCGGTCACGCTTGGCATCGCGCGCCTCGCGAAGCAAGAATGGCCACAGGCCATCATTGCATTCGAACAAGCGCTTCGGATGAGCCCGTTCGATCCGACCACCCGTTGCGGCCTTGCCGACGCCTATGGCAAGACCTCCGATGCGCGCGCAGCTCGGGAGCGCGCGGCCTGTGACCAGTTGAAAAAATGACCAAGCCCACCCCAGTGCACGGCGAGCCCTCGATCAAGGCGCCCGTCCGTCTCGTCGAGACGGATACCGACGTCAATCCGATCGTGGACAAGGCCGATCCGGCCCCCGGCGACGGATTTCCGCTGACGGCGGAGCCCGCGTCGCCGAAGACCGACATGGATGCGGTGAAGGAGCTCGCCGCTGCACACGATCAGATCCTCCACGAGATCGGCAAGCGCATCATCGGTCAGCGCCGCGTGATCGAGCAGTTGCTCGTCGCGCTGTTCGCGCGCGGTCACACGTTGTTCGTCGGCGTGCCGGGCCTCGCGAAGACGCTGCTGATCTCGACGCTCGCCGAGGCGTTGAACCTGTCATTCCAGCGCATCCAGTTCACGCCGGATCTGATGCCGGCCGACATCACGGGCACCGAGGTCCTCGAGGAGGATCAGGTCACCGGGCGCCGCAACTTCCGCTTCATCAAGGGCCCGGTGTTCGCGAACCTCGTGCTCGCCGACGAGATCAACCGCACGCCGCCGAAGACGCAGGCCGCGCTGTTGCAGTCGATGCAGGAGTATCGGGTCACCGCCGGCGGCACCACCCACGATCTGCCGCTGCCGTTTCTGGTGTTCGCGACGCAGAACCCGGTCGAGCAGGAGGGCACGTATCCACTGCCCGAGGCGCAGCTCGATCGCTTCATGTTCCAGGTCGACGTCGACTATCCGAGCGAGTCGGAAGAAGAGGAGATCGTTCGCCAGCAGACGAGCGATCACCATCCCGTGCTGTCGCGGGTGCTGTCGCCGCAGCGAATCATGCAGCTCCAGGATCTGGTGCGCCGCGTGCCCGCGGCCGATCACGTCGTCAAGTACGCGGTCGCGCTCGCGCGGGCGACGCGACCCACCGCACCGTCGGCCCCGGCGTTCATCCGCGATGCGGTCTCGTGGGGCGCCGGCCCGCGCGCCTCGCAATACTTGATCCTGGCTGCCAAGGCGCGCGCGATCCTCGGTGGGCGGTTCGCCGCGTCCACCGACGACGTCATCGCGCTGGCTCGGCCGACGCTGCAGCACCGCTTGATCCTCAACTACCGTGCCGAGGCCGAAGGCCTGCGCGCCGGAGATCTCGTGGATCGCCTGCTCGCCACGGTCACACCGTAAATCTCGTGCCGAGTCTTCCGGAGAAGATCGATCCCGCGCAGCTCGCGCGGCTCGGCTCGCTGCCGGTCAAGGCGCGCGTCATCGTCGAGGGTGCGCTGAGTGGCCTCCATCGCGCGTCGATGCACGGGGCATCGGTCGAGTTCGCCGAGCACAAGGAGTACTCGCCCGGCGACGAGCTTCGCCACGTCGACTGGAAGGCGTACGCGAAGCTCGGCCGGATCTACGTCAAACAGTTCGAGCAAGAGTCGCAGCTCACCGTCTACCTCGTGCTCGATGCCTCCGCGTCGATGAGCTTCGCCGGCCACGCGGTCTCGAAGCTCGAGTACGCGGGCTTGTGCCTCGCCGCGATGGCGTATCTGGTGATCCAGCAGCAGGACAAGGTCGGCCTGATGACCTGCGGAGACCGCAAGGTCGAGACCATCGTGCCACCGCGCGCGCGTACGACGCATCTCCACGATCTCCTGGGTGTGCTCGAGCGCGTGATGGCGAGAGGTGGCGCCGGTGACGAATCTCCCGCCGATGTGCTCGCGCGGATCGCGGAGCTGTCGCGCCGTCGCAAGGCGCTGGTCATCCTGGCCTCGGATCTGTTCGATCTCGACGACAAGACGCTGGGTGCGCTCGCGACCCTGCGCGCCCAGCGCCACGACGTGTCGGTGCTGCACGTGCTCGATCCGCACGAGCTGTCGTTCCCGTACGACGGCCTGACGCAGTTCGAGTCGCTCGAGAACGATCACAAGATGCTGGTCAATCCGAACGCGGTGAAGAAGGAGTACCTCGCGCGGATGGACGAGTTCCTCGTGCGCTGCCGCGGCACGCTCGCGAGCACCGGCGTCGATTACCACCTGGTGCCGTCGGATCGCGCGCTCGAGCGCACGCTGTTCGATCTGCTCGTCACGCGCTCGCGGCTCGGGCCTGGCCGAAGGACCGCGGCGGCGCAGAGGGCTGGATGAAGGGAGCGGGCTGAGACATGGGCTTCCTCGCGCCCCTGATGCTGATCGGCGTGCTCGCGCTCGGGGTGCCGATCGCGATCCACCTGATCGGCCGGCGGCGCGCGCGCACCGTCAAGTTCGCCGCGCTCGACTTCTTGCTCGCGACCAAGCGGCGCACCGCACGGCGGTTTCGCCTGCGCGAGCGCGTGCTGTTGATCGTTCGCGTGATCGCGTGTGCCGCGGTCGCGCTCGCACTCGCCAAGCCATACGCGTCGTGCGCGCAAAAAGGCCCCGAGGTGACGCGCGGTCCGCAGGCCGCCGTGCTCGTCGTCGACGATTCCTTCGCGGCGTCGTATCAGGTCGGCGGCGCGATCTGGCTGAAAGCGGCCACCGACGAGGCGCGCCGCATCCTCGCGCAACTCGGTCCCGAGGCCGAGATCGCGATCGTGCGCACCGCCGAGGGCTCCGATCATCCGAGCGAGCTGACGCGCGACCACCTTCGCCTTCGCGATCAATTGCTCGCGCTCGAGCCGAGCGCGCGTCCGGCCGACACCTCGCGCGCACTCGGTCGCGCAGCGCAGCTGCTTGCCGCATCGAGCCACGCGCGCAAGACCGTGTTCTTGATCTCGATGCTCGCGAAGACCGGTCTGCGCGCGACCGACGATCCGCCATGGGGAAAAGACGGCCCTGCCCTCGCGGTGATCGATCTCCGCCCGCCGGCGACGCCGAACCTCGCGGTCACCGATCTGCGGATCGATGCCGAGCCCGGTACCGGTAGCCGCGGTGTCGCGTTCGATGCCCAGATCTCGAACTTCGGCGATACCAAGGCCTCGATCGAGGCTTCGCTGACGATCGCCGATCGGGTCGTCGCCCGCGGCGCGATCGAGGTGCCGCCACACGACAAGCGCACCAAGCGGTTCCATGCCGTGCTGCCGCCGGGCACGCGCGCCACCGATGCGATGGTGTCGATCACGCCGGATGCGTTGCCGATCGACGATCGCCGCTGGGTCCGCGCGTCGCTTCGCGATCAGGTCCGCGTGTTGCTGGTCAACGGCGATCCGCGCACCGTGCGTCACGACGACGAGCTGTTCTACGTCGAGGC
>JACCYD010001513.1 GCA_013696695.1 Deltaproteobacteria bacterium
AGCTGGGCGGTGTCGAAATCGATCGAGGCGTTGATGTTGACGCCCGTCATGCCCATGCCCCAGAGCTTCTTGAGGACCTCGGGCGCCTTGACGCCCATGCCCTTCGCGAGGTCGGCAACGGTAATCGAATCCTCGATCCGGATGACGCGCTTGTGCTCGGCGGGCGTCGTCAGCGTGGTCGACTTGCCCTTCTTACCAAGGGGCAGCTTCTTGCGACCGAAATCGCTCGAGCCGGGACGACCACCAGGGCCGCGCGGACCGCCGCGCTGCTGCTGCTGCGCGAACCGACCGCGGATCGGGTTGACCGGTTGCGGCCCCGGCGCCGGGCGACCCGCCATCGGCGTGCGCTCGGTGATCTTGATGCGGGGCGGCAGCGCGATCACGGTGCCGACGGCCGGACGCGATGGATCGCGTGGCGCGGGCGCCGGTGGCAGAGCTTCCTGTTGCTGCGCCTCTGCGATCGGCGGCGCCTCGGTGGCTGGACGATCGGCCGTACGAGCGCGGGCGCGCTCGAGCTCCATCTCGAAGCGGCTGCGTGCGCCACCGGCGACTTCTTCGACCGTGCGCGGACCTCGCGTCACGATCACTTCGCGCGACGGGCCTTCGCCCGGCTGACGAACCCGCGTGGGCAGCGGCGTCGACGGCGGCGGCTCGGAGTTGCCGTTCCCTTGGGGCGGCATCTGCGAGCGCGCGGACATGCCGCCACTCGAAGTCGACATCCCACCGCCGGGAGAGGCAGACTGGGAAGCGCGCGGCTCTTCGCGCCGCATGACTTGCGGCGCGGGGAGGATCACGCTGCGCGAAGGCGCGCGCGTCGGAGCAGGCTCGCTTGGTGGCGGCGTGCCAGTGGTGGCGACCGGCGCGGGTGCGCGCTCGACGACACGATCTTCACGCGGCTGTGGCGCCGCCGGGGGGTCCGCTTGCACGGCGCGTTCGACGCGCGGTCCAGAGTCGACCGCCCGTGGTTCGACATTGATCTGTGGTGCAGGCTCGGCCTGGATCGTTGGCTCCGGCTTTGGCTCAGGCTTCGGCGGCTCGGCGCGCGGCGCGGCTTGTGCCTCCTGGACGACGGGCTTCGGCGGCTCGGCGCGCGGCGCTTCTTCTTCTTCAACGCGTTGCTGAGCGCGCACGACGGGCTTCGGCTCGGCACGCGGCGTTTCGACTTCCGCCTCGCGACGCGGCTCGGGCTTCGCGACGACCGGCTCGGGCTCACGTCGACGAACGACGGGTGCGGGCGCGGGCGTCGGTGCTGCGGCCACCTCCGGACCTGACCCATCCGCGACGCGGCGGCGAATCACCGGAGCCGGTGCTGCGGGTGCGGCCTCCGGGGTATCGCTCTTGTCACCACTCGAGCGACGACGGAGCACGGTGCCCGACGAAAGCTTCTGCGTCTGTGCCGGAGCGGCGACCGAGGCTTTCTCTTTTTCGAGCGACCGCTTGATGCGCTGGACATCATCTGCATCGAGCGACGACATGTGATTATTCACCTCGAGGCCGAGCGCTCGGATCTTCGCGATCAGATCCTTGTTGGGGATCCCGATCTCTTTTGCAATCTCGTACACGCGCATGCTTGGTATTCCGAGTCCTCTAGCAGTGATCCGAGGAGGTAGTTTCTACAGGCTTTGCACTGGCAAGGCCAGGGTTGAAAGAGAGCGGCTTTTCACCAGGATCCCCATCACCCAGGTGGGATTGGACGATCTCAGGAGAATTGTCTTCGACCGGTGACAACTCGGAGACGATCCGTTGAACGTCGCCAGTCGTGACGGTTCTTCGGAGGCTACGAGCCAGTCCCGGAATCGTGACGCACTTCGCGGCCGCGTGGACATATGCCCCACGGCCAGGAAGTCGGCGCTGCCGATCGATCCGAAGGCGCGAACCTTCGAACACCACGCGCACCAACTCGTGTTGCGGGAGCACCTTCCGGCATCCCGTACACGTTCGCTGCGGCACGTGCTGCGCCTTTGGATCCTTCGAGCTCAGGAGGAAACCTCGGAGAGCCAGCTGATCGCGCGCTGCCGGAGCCGCGCGAGGTCACCCATGTCGATGCCCGTCGTGGTGGCGACGTGCTCGATCGGGGTGCGGATCAGATCTTCGGGCGAGTGGATGTTCGCCGTCGCCAGCACGCCGAGGACGTCCTCGTCGACACCGTCGAGCTCCATCAGCTGCTGGCCACCGCTCAGCGTCCCGCGGCGATCCGCTTCGACCTTCGCCGCATCGCGACGGCGACCGCCGCCGGCGATGTACGCCTGCGCCGATTCGATGATCTTGCGAGCGCCATCGACGCCGCCGATGCCTGGTAGCCCCGCGATCTCTTCGACCGCAGCGCGCGCGAGCTCGGCGACCGAGCGCCAACCCAGCTTGAAGAGATTGTCGCCGATCGCGTGATCGAAACCTGCGCCGTCGATCGCCGCAGCGATCTGCTCCTTCGCGCGGCGCTCGAGCTCGTAGATCTTCGACTCCGAGTGGATGTCGATGCGCCAGCCCGTGAGCTGCGATGCGAGCCGGACGTTCTGGCCCTTCTTGCCGATCGCGAGCGAGAGCTTGTCGTCCGGGACGATCAGCTCCATGCGATGGCCTTCGGCGTCGATGATGACGCGGGAGACTTCCGCGGGCGCGATCGCGTTGCACACGAAGCGAGCCGGATCGTCATCGTACGGGACGATGTCGATCTTCTCGCCGCGGAGCTCCTGGACGACAGCCTGCACGCGGCTGCCCTTCATGCCGACGCATGCGCCGACCGGATCGACATCGCGATCGCGCGACGACACGGCGATCTTCGCGCGTGCACCCGGCTCGCGCGCGCTCGACTCGATGCGAACGATCTTCTCGTAGATCTCCGGGACCTCTTGCTCGAACAGCTTCTCGAGCAGGCCCTTGTGCGTGCGGGTCAGGATGACCTGCGGGCCGCGCGCGTTGCGATCGATGTCGAGGCAATACGCCTTGATCGAATCACCGACGCGATAGCTCTCGCGCGGCACCTGCTCGCGCATCGGCAGCACGGCCTCGGCCTTGCCGATGTCGACGACCAACGCGCCGCGCTCGAAGCGGCGGACGATGCCGGAGATGATCTCGCCCTTGCGATCCTTGAACTCGTTGAACACGTTGTCGCGCTCGGCCTCGCGAACGCGCTGGTAGATGACCTGCTTCGCCGTCTGAGCGGCGATGCGGCCGAACTTCTTCGAGGCATTCTTGAGATCGATCAAGAGGCCGAACTTCTCGTCCTGCTCCTTGGCGCGATCATCGTCCTCGGCGCGATAGAACACCTGGAACAGCAGCTCGTCGCCGAGCTCGGCTTCGAGGCCGGCCTGACGCGCCTGTTCGACGGTGATCTCGCGACCCTCGATCGCGTCGTCTTCCTCGACGACGTTGACGATCAGGAACAGGTCGACACCACCTGTTTCCATGTTGAACTTCGCTTCCATCTCGCGGTTCATCCCGAACGTCCGCTTGGCGGCGGTCAGGATGGCCTGCTCGAGTGCGCTGATCAGGACGGTCTTGTCGATGTTCTTGTCCCGGCCGACTTGCTCCAGGACCATGTCCAGCTTGGCTTCCATAGGAAAGCTTCCTCGTTGTGCGGAATTTTTTAGCCCGCTCGTTTTCTCAGTCGCTGCGATCATCGGAGCTATCGTCCTTCCTTGGGCGAAGGTCCCGATTGAGACTTCTTCTTCGACGGGCGATGACCCGGCTTGATCGGCTTCGGCTGTTTCCCGCCCACGCCACTCTTGCCAGCCATCACGGCATCCCAGTCCGGCACCAGCTTCGCGGATTCGACATCGTCGATCGCGAGCTCGAAGCGCTGGCCATCGACCTCGATCACGAGCTTGGAACGATCCTCGGTCACGCCGCGGAGGAC
>JACCYD010001520.1 GCA_013696695.1 Deltaproteobacteria bacterium
GGTCGAGGCCGCGAGCCGGCGCTTCGAGCTCGTCGCGCTGACACCGCCGGAGGTCTGGTACTTCCGAGATGGCTGGCAGCTCGCGCGAACGCTCGAACGCGCGACCTACGATCAACTGCTGCGCCGACTGTCGGTCGTCGTCCACGGCAGCCCGCCGAAGGACCACAACTCGGTCTGGAACGCGATCACGATCACTCACGAGGACGCGGTGTATTGCTTTGCCGCCGAGATCTTCGCGGTCCCGCATGCACTGCGCGCGGTGATCGAGGTCGTGCCGAGCGTCGCCGCGCTCCGCGAACGCGCCGAGGCCAACCAGCTCCAGCCGCGCGTGCCGGCGCAGCTCCCGCTGCCTGGTTGGGGCTCGCGCTCGCCGTATCGCTGAGTTATGACTCGATCATGATCGCGAAGAGCGACCTCACGGCTGTGATCCTCGGCGGCGGCAAGATCCAGAAGGAGACCGGCCGGTCACCGAGTACGTTCGAGGTTGATGGTCGCAAGGTGATCGAGCGTCAGGCCCAGCTGCTCAAGGCGAAGGCGTCGCGGATCGAGGTCTCGGTGTCGGCGCCGGTCTCGTGGTCGAGATTCCCTGCGACGATCGACGACTTCGATCCGATCGGTCCACTCGCCGGGATCGCGACCGCGCTCCAGTACGCGTCGACCGACTACATCCTCGTCGTACATGGTGGCTACGCGTGGATCCGCCCCGAAGCGCTCGACTTCCTCGTCGGCAGAGCGGGCGACCCGTTCGATGCCTGCGCCGTGCGCATCGGCTTCGCGACTCCCAAGCCGTTGTTTGCGATCTATCACAAGCGTGTCGCGAAGAAGGCGGCCGCCCGGATCGAGCGTGGCGAGCACGACGCCGGAGGCTTTCTGACCGACGGGTTGGCCGTGCGGTGGATCGAAGACTACGAGTTCGAGGCGGTCGATCCCGGGATGACCACGTTCAAGGTCGCCGGCGGCGAGCCCGAGCCCGCCGCACCCGCGAGCGTCGAGGTCGTGACGGGCGCGCCCGCCGAGGGCGGCGTGTTTCCGTTTCAGGCATTCGAGCACTACCAGGCGGCGATGGGATTCCTGCCACTCGCGTACGCACTCGCCAAGCCGGCCGATGCCGAGCTCGGCGGCCAGCTCGTTCGCGCCGCGCTCGCGATCACCACCCGGATCGCGGAGGCCAGCGGGCGAGACGAGCGCGATCGTCTGCTCGCCGCTCGGGGCTCGGCACTCGAGTGCGCCGCGGCGCTGGATGCACTGCGCGCGCTCGGCAGCACCGATGCAAAGATCGCAGAGG
Source organism: Deltaproteobacteria bacterium (assembly GCA_013696695.1). Lineage (GTDB taxonomy): Bacteria > Myxococcota_A > Polyangia > Haliangiales > Haliangiaceae > JABFXX01. Next base: position 1,286 of record JACCYD010001520.1, read on the forward strand.
GCCACGCGGCGCTGTTCCGCATCGTCTCCCTGCTGACGACGAAGCTCAGCTAAGTCAGCGCCGGAGCAGCTTGAAGCCGAGGTCGCGCGTGCCGACGGTACGCGAGCACGTGATCCACAGGAGCATCAGCGGCTCGAGCAGGCGTGCGCTCGCCAGCGGCCCGGCATCGATCGGCTCGAAGCCGACGTCGGTGATCAGCAGCGCCACCGCATGCTTGGCTTCGGCGTCGTCGCCGCAATAGAAGTTCGAGGCCACGACGTCGCCGTACGTCGGGTTCGCGAGGTTCTCCGCGCCCTGCGCGTTGAACGATCGGACGACGCGCGCACGCGGGATCCGAGCCTGCACCTGCTCGCCCGACGAGGTGGTGTGGCCGTACTCGAGCGTCATGCCGGAAGTGCCACGCGTCACCGCGTTGGTGGCGTCGATCACGATGATGCCGGCTAGATCGCCGGTTGCCGCAAGCACGCTGTCGAGCGCGCCGAACGGCATCGCCAGCACCACGACCTCGGCGCCCGTCACGCTGTCCGCGATCGACTTCGCCTTCGCCCCGATCTCGGTGCACAACGTCGCGAGCTCGGCCTCGTTCGGATCGCGCGCGCCGAACGTCACGCCGTGACCGGCACGCCGCCACGCTCGGGCCAGCCCGCCACCGATGTTGCCGCTGCCGATGATCGCGATCTGCATCAGGCGAGCTTCTCCATCAGCTTCGGCGGCAGCATCGCCTTGACAGACATGCCGCCGGGAATCGGACTGCCTTCGAGCCAGAACACGCCGGCCTTCTTGAGCTGGAACGCCTCGCCGTGCTTGGTGTCGCCGAACGCGAGCCAGGCGACCAGCTCCGACAACCATGGCTCGTGACCGACGACGGCGGTGTCCTCGTTGAGCTCGGCGATCTGCGCGAGCAGATCGGATCGCGGCGACGCACACAACAGCATCGTCTCGATCGGCTCGACCTTGCAGATCGGCTCGAGCAACTCGGCGGTGTGCACCGCGCGTGCCCACGGGCTGGTCAGGATGCGGTCGAAGCCGATGTCCAGCTTGCGCAGGCCTTTGACGACCTTCTTCAGCTGCTTCTTGCCTTTGGAGGTCAGCTCGCGGGTGGTGTCATCCTGTCCCGGAGCTGCGTCCTCAGCGATCGCGTGACGGATCACGTACAGCTGCATGCCCCGGACGGTGACACACAACGCAGCTGGCGTAACGGCGGATTGACTGATTCTGGGTGATGTGCGACAGCGCGCGGAGATGGGTGACGAGCTCTGGCGTCTCGGCGATCAGTACACGGGCCTTTCGCTCGATCCGGAGGCGTGCGATCCGGACCCGATCGTCGAGGTTCGTCGCTGGATGGATCACGCGGTCGCGTCGGCGATGCCAATGCCGAACGCGATGACCCTCGCGACCGTGGATCCGCGCGGTCGGCCGGCGGCGCGCATCGTGCTCCTCAAGGAGATCGATGCGCGCGGCCTGTCGTTCTTCACGAACTACGACAGCCGCAAGGGTGGCGACCTCGCCGCGCATCCCTACGCGGCGCTGGTGTTGTATTGGGAGCCGCTGCACCGGCAGATCCGGATCGAGGGCAGCGTCGAGAAGGTCGAGGCTGCCGAGAGCGATGCCTACTTCGCGTCGCGCCCGCGGGGCAGCCAGATCGGGGCGATCGCCTCGCCGCAATCAAAGCCGATCGCGACGCGCGCGCTCCTCGAGGAAGCCGTCGCCGATGTCAGTGCGAAGCTCGGCGAGACGGCGCCCGACCGACCGGCGTACTGGGGCGGCTATCGCGTGGTGCCGGAGCTCGTGGAGCTCTGGCAGGGGCAACCGTCGCGGCTTCACGATCGCGTGCGCTACCGGCGCACCGGCGATGGTTGGGTTCGAGATCGCCTCGCGCCTTGAGTCATCCGCGTCGCCATGGCTGACCGACTCGCCACTCGGTGATCCTCGATCAAGGCGCCGCCGAAGCCGTGGGCCGCCTACTGACGCGGAACGAACGGGTTGCCGAGCTCGGCGAGCAGCGCCATCGGCACGTTCCCGAAGTCGAGATCGGCGGTGGTCGTCTCCGCGATCAAGATGCCGACCGCGCACCGGCGCTCCGGCGAGGTGCAGCTCGCGAACCACCGCATGCGCAACAGGTGCGCGGCCAGGGGCGGCTCATCGCGATCGACCGCAGCGATCAGTGCAACTTCCTCGTCGGTGGCAGCGTCGGGCGTCGTCGCCAGGTAGGCTCGCGCGGCAGCACGAAGGCGGCGATCGAGCGCCGCGGGATCGGGGCACAGGGCGAACCAGGTAGCTAAACAGAATCGCACGGCCTGTGGATCACAGGAATCGGGCCACGTGATTTGCGATCAGTTTCGGGTCCGCCTGGAAGGTCCCGAAGGTTGCGCAGAGAGCGGTGTCGCGCTCTTCGACGGTCTT
>JACCYD010001521.1 GCA_013696695.1 Deltaproteobacteria bacterium
CCCGGCGTCGGGCGCGATCGCGCGGATCAACACGGCCTGGCCGTCGCCGTCGCCGCCGGTGACCACGTTGAACATCTCGGGGATGCCGTAGCAGAGGTACACGTACGCGACGCCGCCGGGGCCGAACATCACGGAGTTGCGTGCGGTGATGCCGAATCGGGTATGTGAGGCCAGATCCTCTGGGCCGAGATACGCCTCGGTCTCGACGATCACGCCGGCCTTGGTGCCATGGACCAGCGCGGTGCCGATCAGATCGCGCGCGACGGTGACGACGTCGCGGCGGAACCACTCCGTCGCGAGCCGGCGAGCCTTGAGTGCGCGCGTCACCCGAGGTGTTCTACCCCAAGGGCACGGGCTCGCGTTTGTTCGTCCGCGCGCTGGACAAGATCACTCGAGGATCGTGGGCCCGAGGACGCGCTCGCGATCGAGCCCGCCGAGCACCTCACTCGCGCGGCCATCCGCGGCGAGGGCATCGAGCAGCTCGCCGACCCGATGCCGGTACGTCGCACGCGGCAGGCCGCCCTGGAGCAGACGAAAGCGCATGAACAGCAGCGCGGTTTGCACGACATCCGCGAGGCAATACCGCTGGATCACCTCGAGCTGGCCGCTGTTGTAGAGCCCCTCGACCTGCGAGCCATCGACCACACCCTTGCCGGGCAAGCCGATCAGCCGCGTGATCGCATCGAGCTTGCCGGCGCGCACTGCACCGTGATCGGCGAGCCAGTCGCACAGATCGAGGTGGCCGGCATCGCTGCGGCGATCGCGCACTTCCTTGTCGCGGTAGTACCAGCCGAGTGGAACCGCATGACACAGCGAGCGGAGGGCGATCACCGGCAGGTCGAAGCTCCGGCCGTTGTAGGTGACGAGCACGGGCCGTGCGCTGCCGACCGCCGCAGAAAACGTCTCGAGCAGGTGGCGCTCCCGATCGTCCGCCGTGCCACCGGCCGTGTCGTCACCATCCATCACCCCGAGCCGGGCCAGCCGATACTCGTGGTCCAGCCACAGGTACCCCATGACCACGATCCGGTGCGCCCAAGTGGGCGGAAACGGCGGGTCGACGCCCTGCGGAGTCTCTGGACGGGCCCACCGCTCGACATCCGGAACGGTCTCGATGTCGAGGATCAGATATTCCGAACGGGGCGTACGAGCCACAGCGCGTACCCTAGATCCCGACTGTGACATCGACACTCGACGTGAACAGCTGCCCCTCCGAATGGCGCCCTGCGTCGTATATGATGAAGGAGATGGCCGTGGCTCGTAAGGTCTTGCTCGCGGCCTACTTCGTTGCGGCTTCCACCACCACCGCGGCCGCGGAGGGCAACTGCACGACGGTCGACCTCGACCTGTTGCCGGCAACCCTCGCCGCGAATCCGTTTTCTCCGCAGATCGTCGCGTGGGTCGAGTCGCCCGCTGGGGTCTACGTCGACACCGCGTTCATCACCCAGCAGACCGGCAGCTTCGGCATCGGCAATCGGCCCGGCCGCTATGACTTCAACAGCGGTCCGAACTGGCCGTACGGCCGCCGCGTCACGACGTTCCCGGTGTGGGCGCATCGCCACGGCCTGCAGTGGGACGAGGTCGTGTTTCAGAACGACGACGATTCGAACCTCTCGCACCCGTTCGATCAGAGCTCGGTCGAGAACCACTTCTGCCGGCCGCTGCAGCGCGACGAGCCGTCGTGGGATGCGTACTCGTGCGCGTCGAGGGTGTTCACCGACAAGGGCCTGTTCTCGACCGTCGGCAACAAGAGTCTGTATCCACCGCGCGCGGACCTCGAGGCCGCCAACCAGGACGATCCGGTGGTCGACATGTTCGACCTGTTGAACCCGTTCGACACCGTGTCGCAAGCAACGCCTCCCGCGGGCACGCTCGCGACGCTGTCGTGGCCGGTGCCCGAGACGTTGCCGTTCGGCGACTACGTGATGTTCGTCGAGGTGTCGCGCGAGTTCGACACCAACTCGACGTACAACACCTCGGTGTTCCCGGCGCCGACGGGCATCCCATGGATGGAATACGGGGAGCCGTACCGCGGGCAGCCGTCGGTCGTCTATCGCATTCCATTCACGATCCTCGCCGACGGCACCACCACCGCGTCGACTGCCGAATACGTCGGCTACGGCGATCCCGAAGGCATCGACGGCAACCTCCGCGCACCCGACAACACGATCACCTCGGACGTGCCCGGCTCTGGCGCGGCGCGGCTGCAGCTGATCTCCGTCGACGGCGAGACGTTTCGGTTGCGGCTGACGTCGCGCCCGCAGGTTGATTTCGAGCCCCCCGCGCTGCCCGCCGAGGCCCAGGTCGTCGATGTCACGGGCAACGAGGCGCAGCTGACGTTCGTCGCACCCGGTGACGACGGCACCACCGGTAAGGTCAAGAAGTACGAGATCCGGTATCGCGTCGGCCAGCCGATGACGCCGGAGAGCTTCGACACGGCGACGCTGGTCGCCACGTCGATCCGACCGAGCGTCGCCGGTGCGGTGCAGACGTTCACGCTGCCCGGCCTGCTGCCGAGCACCGAGTATTCGGTCGGCATTCGCGCGATCGACGATTGCCGCAACATCAGCGAGCTCGCGATCGTCGAGCTGCGCACGCCGGATCGCGGCGTCGGCGAGGTCGATGCGTGCTTCGTGGCTACCGCCGCGTACGGCTCGGTGCTCGCGGGCGATGTCGATCTGTTGCGCCGGTTCCGGGATCTGGCGCTGCGCAAGACCGCGTTCGGCGAGCTCGCCGTCGAGGCCTACTACACGTTCGGTCCGGCGCTCTCCGGCTTGATCGGCGAGTCCGATCTCCTGCGGTCGACCGCGCGCGATGCGCTCGCGCCGGTGGTGTCCCGCGTGCGCGGGTTCCAGGTCTCGGAGTGATTCCGAATCGCGCGCTACCGTGGATCGTCGTGGCGTCGGTCGCGTTGGGTGGAGACGCCGCGGCCGATCCGAATGCTTGCCGGATCCTCGACGTCGCCCTGCAGCCGGCGAGCGCGGGCGACGCCACCGCCGATCGCTACCCGCCACAGATCGTGGCGTGGCTCGAGGATGCCGGCGGCGCGTTCGTCGACACCGTGTTCATCACGCACGCGACGGGCACGTTCGGCCTCGGCAACCGTCCCGGTCGGTTCGACTTCAACAGCGCGCCGTTCTGGCCGTACGGCCGTCGCATCGGCACGTTCCCGGTGTGGGCCGAGCGCCAGCCGCTGCGCTGGCAGCAGCTCGCGTTCCAGGACGACGACGACAACGACCTCTCGCACTCCGGCGCGAAGAGCTCGCCCGAGCAGCACTACTGCCGGCCGCTGCTGGCGTCGACGGATCCGACCAGGAACGAGATGGATGCGGTGACGTGCCCGTCGCGCGCGTTCACCGACAAGGGCACGTTCTCGTTGGTGGTCAGCAAGTATCCGCCGCGCGCCGATCTCGAGCGGGTCTCGCAGGACGCTCCGGCGGTCGAGATGTTCGGCCTGCTCAACCCGTTCGACGCGGTGTCGCAACCGACGCCGCCGCTCGGCGCGACCGCGCTGATCACGTGGGCTGCGCCGCCGCTGCTGCCCGGCGAGTACGTGCTGTGGGTCGAGGTGTCGAAGGAGTTCGACATGAACGCCAGTTACAACGAGACGGTGTTCCCGGCGCCGACCGGCATTCCCTGGGACAACTACGGGCTGCCGTATCGCGGCCAACCGTCGGTCGTGTATCGCGTGCCGTTCACGATGGCCGCGGGCAGCGAGACGTCCGCAACGATCGACACCTACGCGGGCTACGGCGATCCCGACGGCGCGACGGGCACCTTGAACCCGCCGGACCTCACGATCTCCGAGGGTGCCGGCACCGGTGCAGGCCGGCTCGCGCTGATCTCCGAGGCCGGTCAGACCTATCGCGTGAAGGTGATCTCGCACGTCGAGGACGACGTCATTCCGCCCGATCCGGTACGCGTCCCGCTGGTCGACGAGCTCACCGCGAATCGCGCGACGCTCTCGTTTCAGGCTCCCGGCGACGACGGCAACGTCGGCAAGGTCGCGAGCTACGAGATTCGCATTCGCGCGACAGGAGTCGCGGGTGACGGGGGAGTCCGCGAGCCGCTGACCGAGGATAACTTCGCGACCGCGACGCTGGTGACCGCGACCGTCGATCCGGTGGCGACGGGTGAGCTCCAGACGGTGTCGCTGCAGGGCCTGTTGCCGGAGACCACGTATTCGATCGGCATTCGCGCGTTCGACAATTGCCGCAACCCGGGTCCGCTCGTGATCGTCGAGCTGACCACGCCGGAGCGTCCGATCGGCGAGGTCGACGCGTGCTTCGTCGCGACCGCGGCGTACGGCAGCGTGATGGCGGGTGACGTCGACCTGCTGCGCCGGTTCCGCGACTCGCTGCTCGCTAAGACGGTGTTCGGCGAGCTCGCGATCGAGAGCTACTACACGTTCGGTCCCGCGCTCGCCGGCTTGATCGGCGAGTCCGACGTCCTGCGCAGCACCGCGCGCGAGCTGCTCCAGCCGGTCGTATCCCGCGTGCGCGACGTGCGCTTCGAGTAGGCTACGTCGATGCGCTGGTTGTTCGCTGCGGTAATCGGACTCGGGCTCGTGCCCGACGCGCTCGCCGACGAGCGGCAGTGCCGCGTGCTCGACCTCGAGTTCCTGCCGCTGTCCGCCAATGGCAACGCGACGCCGCCGCAGATCGTCGGCTGGCTCGAGGACGCCGCCGGCAACTTCGTCGACACCATCTTCATCACGCAGGCGACCGGGACGTTCGGCATCGGCAATCGCCCCGGCCGGTTCGACTTCAACAGCGGCCCGTTGTGGCCGTACGGTCGCCGCATCACCACCTTCCCGGTGTGGTCGACCAAGCAGCCGCTGCGCTGGCCCCGGCTCGAGTTCCAGGACGGCAACGACAACGGCCTGTCGCACGCCGTGATGAAGAGCTCGCTCGATCTGCACTTCTGCCGCCCGGTCCGACCGACCGAGTTCGACGCCGATGGGGTGTCGTGCCCGACCGAGCGCGCGCTGACCGACAAGGGCGTGCTCACCGGTACGGATAGCGATCGCTATCCGCCACGCGAGGATCTCGTGTTCTCGCCGACGATCGATCACCCATCGGCGGAGATGCTCGCGATCTTGAATCCGTTCGATGCGGTGTCGTCGCCGACGCCGCCGCTCGACGTCGAAGCGCTGGTGTCGTACGCGATGTCGCCGGAGGTGCCGCCCGGCGACTACGTGTTGTTCCTCGAGGTGTCGAAGGAATTCGATACCAACGCGAGCTACGACAAGACCACGTATCCGTCGCCGGTCGTCGCGTTCTCCGAGTACGGCTTGCCGTATCGCGGGCAGCCGTCGGTGATCTATCGCGTGCCGATTTCGGTCACCACGGTCGCCACCGCCGGCACCGCGCTCGAGTACGTCGGCTACGGCGATCCCGACGGTATCGACGGCAACATCCGCGAGCCCGACGACACGATCTCGAACCTGCCGGGCAGCGGCGCCGGCCGGCTCGGCCTGATCTCGAACGGCTCGGCGATGTACCGTCTGCGCGTGGTGTCGCGCCGCGAGCTCGACAATACCTCGCCGGATCATCCGCGGCGGATCCGCCCCACGGCGCTGACGAGCACCAGCGCGACGGTGACGTTCATCGCTCCCGGCGACGACTACCAGGAGGGCCCGGTGAAGGGCTACGAGGTGCGCTATCGCGCGATCGGCGTCGCCGGTGCCGATCGCGTCGGCGAGCCCATCACCGAGGAGAACTTTTCGACCTCGACGGTGGTCACCACCAGCGTCGCGATCAGCCTGCCGCGCACGGAGCAACTGATCACGGTCGAAGGGCTGCTGCCCGAGACCACGTATTCGATCGGCATCCGCGCGTTCGATGACTGCCGCAACATCAGCACGCTGTCGGTGATCGAAGTGACCACCACCGAGCGGACCTCGGGCGATGTCGATGCGTGCTTCATCGCGACCGCGGCTTTCGGCTCCAAGATGGCCGGCGACGTCGAAGAGCTGCGCAGCTTCCGAGATCGGATCCTCGGCAAGACCGTGCTCGGCGAGCTCGCGATCGAGGCCTACTACACGTTCGGTCCGGCGGTGTCGCGGCTGATCGGCGAGTCGGAGCTGTTGCGCGCCACCGCGCGCGGCGCCCTCGAGCCGATCGTCGACGCCGTCAGATGATCCGTTGACGTGAACGTCGACCTGAACGCCACCGTCGATGTTGACGTCGACAAAACCGTCGCGCCGAAAATTAGGCGGGCGAAGGGGTCAGGCGCAAGCTGCACAAGTTGCCTCGTTCGAGACCGTTGCAAACGAAAGTGGCTGGCCACGTTCGGATTCCGAGAGGCAACTTGTGCAACTTGTGCCTGACGCCTTCGCCCGGCGGTGTCGCGGCTGATCGGCGAGTCGGAGCTGTTGCGCGCCACCGCGCGTGGCGCGCTCGAGCCGATCGTCGACGCCGTTAAGTGATGCGTTGACCTGAAGTCGACCTGAACGTGAACCTGAACGCCACCGTCGATGTTGACGTCGACAAGACCGTCGCGCCGAAAATTAGGTGGGCGACGCGGGCAGTGCAACCGGGGCGAAGGGGTCAGG
>JACCYD010001526.1 GCA_013696695.1 Deltaproteobacteria bacterium
GCTCAACGTGACCCGGTCGGCTCGTAACGCGCGTCGGCCTTTTTCGTCGAGCCGCGCGATCTCGTCGCGCGCGAGCATCGCGTCGACGTGCGCGTGAATTGCATCGTTGTTCATCAGGTCCGCCGACGCGACCCGGGAAGCGAACACGAGCCCGATGACGACCGCACCGCGCATCACGGCCGCCCCGGCAGCAGCTGACAACCAATACGCGGTTGCCGCCATCACGCTCGCGAGTGTCGCCACGATGGCGAAGGCTGCTGCACTTCGCACTCCGTTCCACGACGCCATCAGCAGGAAGACTCCGATCGCCACGAACGACAGCATCGCGATGGAGGCGCGTATGATCCAGCGATGACCTCGGACCTCATCGTCACAGCAGCGGGCGGCAAGCTGATCGGACTCGACCCAGAGAACGGCGCTGTTGTGTGGGAGAACGGATTGGACGGCGGTGGCCACGGCGAAGTCGCGCTCGCCATCACGGAGCAGCGCATCTTTGCCTCGGCCAGCCGCGGCGCGCTGTTCTGCCTCGCGTATCCGTCCGGCACGCAGCTCTGGACCGCCAAGACGTCGAGCTCCGGCCGCGCCACAATCCTCGTCGAAGGCCCGAACGTGCTGGTCGCCAAACACGGTCACATCGACTGCTACGATGTCTCGTCCGGCGACCGGCGCTGGTCCTCACCGCTACCGGGTCACGGTACGGTTGCGATCGGCGTGCCGGGCAACGTGGTTCAGGCGGATGAGTACGGCGAAGAAGCGTAAGATCGAGCGGCCTGAGCGAGCGTAAAGCGGTAGCGCGAGTTTGCCGTGTCGACGACGAGCTCGCGGCCGTGGCGCTCCAGTGGTGGACCGCGCTCGTCCGCATCATCGTTCCGCCATCGAGGACGTTCGGCACCCATGCGGCGCTGTTCGGCGTGAACCCGTGGCGCCTGCAGTCGTGGATGGGCCACAAACGGATCGACGAGACGATGATCTACGTCCACGTGGCGGAGAACCATCGGCGCGAGATCCCGGAGTCGGTCGTGGCAGCGGGCGAGCTCGAGAAAGACCCGGATCGACGGGTTCTCAGGATGCTCGGCGCTCGTGGCAGCCACGTGGCAGCGGCGTCCCTGCCGAAACCGAAAGAGGCCGCCGAAGCAGCCTCTTAAGGAGTGGAGATAAGGGGGATCGAACCCCTGACCTCGTGAATGCCATTCACGCGCTCTCCCAGCTGAGCTATATCCCCAGGGAGCACGGTTTCTACCGGCGGCTCCGACCTCTGTCAAGCGCCCGCCCGAAGCCGTGGCGAGGTTTCGGGAACGCTCCCGTTGAAGGCCCCTCCTTGTATAGAGGTACCGTGGGGGACATGGCGGAGCTGGTTTGCACGGAGTGCATGCGGATGGTGGTGGTTCAACCGCGGGTGAACTTCATGGGGTTTCCCAAGTTTCAGTGCCCGCTGTGCCGTCACCAGGCGACCCATCCACTCGCGACGTGGCGGTTGGTGGTCTACGCGATCATCGCCGGGCTGGGTGTGATCGGCACGGTCGCGATGATGGCGCAGGGCGGGATTCCGATCATGGGCGTGATCCCAGCGCTGATGATGGCAGCGGTGATCATCAACTTCGGTGTGAAGTCGCGCGTCGACGCGGCGATGATACGGGCACGCTCGAATCCGCCGCCGCCGAGATAGTTGGCTCAGGCTTTCTTCGGCGGCACGTCGTCGGGGTGCATGTAGTCGGCGAGATCGTCGTCGCTATCGTCGACGGAGAACGAGATGCCGCCCTTCCGATCGGGGTCGCGTTTCGGGAGAGCTTTGTGGCCGGGAACGGTGTCGGGAGCATCGACGGGCGCTGCCTCGACGTCCGGCTTCCACACGCGCGTCGGTTTGACAGCGTCTCGACGCGGCGGCGACCAGCGGGCGGACGAGACGGTGCCGTCGTCGGAATCCCGTGCGCCCGTGCCACGGTCGTCGAAGCGTTTGCGCGTCGGTGGCGGGATGGTGGGCGAGCTGTCGCGCTCGACGTCTTCGGCGTCAGCGTTGGCGTCGATCTCCTCGAGGTGATCGATGACGGCGCGCGCCTCGGGCAGCTCCGCGAGATCGATCTCGCCGCGACGGATCAGATCGAGGACGACCTCGCCGAGCTCCGCGAGCGCTTCTTGTCGTCGACGATTGGATCGCAGGTCGGTGCGGAAATCGTCGAGCCGAGAGCGGCCTTCGCTCGCGCCGCGTGCGAGGGCATCGCGTACGACGCCGGCTTGCTGGAGGGTGGTGCGGAGGAGGGTCCCGAGGGTCCCGCGCAGCTCCGGAGGGGAGAAGCCTCCGCGTCGCCGTTGTCGCGCCATGGGGGCAGGTTATCACGCTCGAAACTCGGGGGTTTGTGAGCTACCGTCGAGGCGCGATGGGATCGGTACGCCTCGCTCTCCTCGTTCTCGCAGGAGTGGCGTGCCAGCCGCCCGTGGATCGCCCGGCTCCGAGCGGGAAAGTTCGCGTGCGCGTGTTCACCGAGACCTCGCCGGTGCGGCTGCTGGCCTCGGCAGGGAAGTTCGTGTTCGTGGCGACCGGCGGCGATCTCGAGCGCTGGGATACCGAAGGTCGCGTGTTTCCGATGTCGGGGCACGGCACGCAGATCGTCGCGCTCGCACCGGATGTCGATCGCCGCTGGGTGTGGATCCTGACCGAGAGCGGCCTCGGTCACTACGACGTCGGCGCGGATGTCTATCAACCGTTGATGCCGCCGGCGAGCCTCGGCATCGAGTTCGCGCTGCTGGCGATCGAGGGTGCGAGCATCGCGCCATCCGCGGAGGGCGGCGTGTGGCTCGGCACCGCGCACGGGCTCGTGCAGGTCGCGCCGGATGGCAGCTGGTCCGCCACCGGGCTGACCGCGCCGGTGAATGCGGTCGCGCGCGATGGCGCGGGCTGGTTGTGGGTTGCCACGAAGTCCGGGCTGGTCGGGCGCAAGCCGACCGGCGAGACGATCGCGGTCGGTGCGGCGGAGGGCTGCACGATCGTCGATCCGCGGTTGCTCGTCGAGTTGCCCGACGAACGCATGCTGGTGATCGGCGCCGACGAGAGCGGGCGCGATCGCATGGCGATCGGCAAGGAGCTCGCGTGGACGACGTATCGCGCGCTGCCCGACGTCAAGTGGGATGCAGCGGCGCGGCGCGGCACGGGTGCCGTGGTGATGGCCGGCGAGCGCGTGTTTCGCGTGGCACCGAGCAATGCGAGCGTGGTGCGACCGCTGTCGCGTGAGGGCATGCGGCTCGTCGCGGTGACGGGCACGAAGCAAGCCGAGTGGTCGATCGATCCGGTGGATGTCGAGGTGCCGCCAGGCGCGGTGACGCTCGCGTCGGTGGATGATCAGCTACTGATCGGCACGCGCGAGCTCGGTACGGCGCGTTATCGCGATGGCGACCAGCGACCGCGCGATTGGTTGCGGCGCCGGCAGATGTTCCTCGAGGCGACGGCGCTCTCGGTCGCGTGTGCGCAAGTCAACGATTGCTGGCTGGCGACGGGCACCAAGCAGGCCTGGCACTGGAACGGCGATCGGTTCACGCCGCGCGGCCCCGATGACATCGCGCTCGCGATCGTGCGCGATCCGGCAGGGCCGCTGTTCGCGGTGCATCGCGCGGAAGGCGATCCCGCGATCCGGTTATCTCGAATCGAGAACGGACGCTGGAAGGAGTTGCCGAAGGTCGCGTTGACCACCGCGAGCGACGAGCCGTCGATCAGCTTCGCGAGGTTCGCCTCGCCGAACACGTTGTGGATCGGGCTCCGCGATCGCGAGAACGGCGAGTGGCGCTCGCATGGCATCGCGATCGTCGATGTCGCGAGCGGCCGCGTCACCGTGCATCGGCCCGGCGAGAAGGGAAAGTTGCCGGTACCCGCCAGCGTGATCAGCGCCGACGTGCGCGGCGATTCGGCGTGGTTCGCGATGGCCGATGGCGTCGCGCGGCTGTCGGGCGGCAAGCTCGACATCTGGACCGACGAGGCGCTGCGCGGCGTGCGTGCACTCGCGATCGTCGAGGGCGGCGTGATCGCTGCGACGCCGAACGGCGCGCTGCGGTGGGACGGCAAGAGCTGGGAGACGCCACCGCCGCTCGGCTTTGCGGTCGACGACATCGTCGCGACGCGCAGCGGGCAGGTGTGGATGGCCACGGATCGCGGCATCGCCGTGTGGGACGGCACCCGCGTGCGGCGCGTCGATACGCGTCGCGGCCTCGCCGAGGATCGCACGCTCGATCTCGCGGTCGATCAGTTCGATCGGGTGTGGGCGCGCGGTCCGGGCTCGCTTGCGCTGATCTCGCAGTAACGGGGCTTGGCAAGCGACTGATCATTCACGTGATCTGCGTCGGTCGCGCGCCCGCTTGCGGCTCGGCAGGTCGCGTCCATGCTGTAGGTATGCCCGCCCCGACCTTCTCTCATCTCGATGCCGCCGATACCCGGCAGATCGCTGACGAGATGGCAGCCGACGCCGCCCGACAGCGGCTGCAGCCGCGGATCACGAACGCGCAGTTCGTTCTCGGCGTGCTCCTCGTCGCGATCGCGTTCGCGGTGTTCGCGTACTTCGTGCTCTGGTGATCACTTCCCCAGGCGGTAGGTGTTCCACATCGACGCCATCCGCGAGCTCTGACCGGCGCTGAACTGGAACATGCAGTCGTCGTCGGTGTAGTCCATGAAGTTGGTGATCGGATCGATCCCCGCGCCCTTGCCCTTGCAGCTGTCGCGACCCGTCGGACAGCCATAGGCCGGGGACCTCTCCGCCGGCGTGTCGCTGACGAAGTCGCCGCTGCCGTTACAGCCACCTTGGAACGTGTGATAGAGGCCGAGCCAGTGTCCGACCTCGTGCGTCGCGGTGTCGCCCTCGTCGTACGGCACGGCGCTACCACCCGGTAGCGACGCGTTGAGCAGCACGACGCCGTCGTCCGACGGAGCGGTGGCGTAGTTGTTCGGGAACGTCGCCCAGCCGAGGAGCCCACCGCCGATGCCGGCGACGTAGACGTTGAGCGCCGAAGCGCCGCCCTTGCGAAGCGCAAACTTCGCCTGATCCTCGGCTGCGCCCGACATCGTGTACCAGGTCTCGTTCGTCGTGCGATCGGTGCTGACCACCGAGAACGTGAAGCCGCTGGAGGCGTAGGCGGCGTTGAGGACATCGATCTGCGCGGTGATCATGCTGTCGGGCACATCGCCGTTCGCGATCCCCGAGCCCTTGTTGATCACGTGGACGTACACCGGGATCGAGATCGCGGTCGCGTGAAGGATCTGCGGCGCGCGTTCGAGGTCGGCTTGCACGAGGTCGCGCTCGATCACCGACGGATGCAGCGTCGCGCAGCGGTGCAGGCCGACGTCGTGCCCTGCTCTCGCGAGCAACGCATCGACGTTCTCGTCCGACGAGAGCTGCTCGCAGGCGGCGTGCTCCTCGGGCTCTGGCGTCAACGCTTCGCATGTCGCGCGCTCCAGGGCGCCGGCTTCCTCGAGCGGCGTCAGGCCCTGATCCGCACATCCGACACCCGCTACTCCGACGATCGCCAAGGTTAACCAGCTACGCATTCGAACCTCCTGCGCCGACGAAGTTCACGAACCAGACCAGCTGCGGACGAGAGGTTGCAGCCACTTGGTGACACGACCGACCGGCGCCACGCGTTGCCAGCCAGTCGAGTTAGCCAGAGGAAACTTCCTCCAGGGGTGGAGCCTCGACACCCGCGACCACGAGTTAGCGAGGAACTTTCCTGGTCGAACGGTGTCGGAGAATCCGTGCGCGACGTGATCGAGGTGAGAGTGGAGCTCGACGACACCCTCCTCGACGTCGTCCAGGTCACGGATCGTTATCGCGTCGCGGGTATCGAGATCGATGCGAATTGCTTCGCGTTACGTAGCGGTGGACGCAGCCTCCCGATCGCCGCCGACTGGCTTCGCGAACGCAGCGGGCTCGTCGAGATCGCGGCGCGCCGCACTGCGGCACCGCGCCGTGCTGCGCTCCACGGTGGACACGGCGATCGGCGCTCGCTCGGCTACGTCGTCGTGTCGCTCGCTGTTCACCTGTTCGTGTGGGGCCTGTCCAGCGATCGCGTCGAGGA
>JACCYD010001546.1 GCA_013696695.1 Deltaproteobacteria bacterium
GTTCAGCTGCGTGTCGGGCAGCGCCGATATCTCGGCCTCGATCCGCGGCAACTACAAGAAGCCCACCTACGAGGCCTCGCTCGCGCTGCAGCGCATCGAGCTGACCCCGGTCGGCGGCGACGACACGATCCTCGAGGCCTCGAGCGGCCTGGTCAAGCTCGCGAACGGCAGCCTCGGCTTCACCAACGTGAAAGTCCGCGTGCGCGACACCCATCGCGACGCCGCAGGCTCGTCACCGACCGGAGGCAAGGGCGGCGCGACCCCTAACGCGACGTCGTGTGCTGGCAGGCAGCGCGGCACCGCGAAGGATGAGGCCGGCGAGCTGTTCATCAAGGGCAACATCGAGCTCGACGGGCTGACGCCGAAATCGTGGGCCCTCCTCGTCGAAGGCAAGCTCGCCGGCAAGATGCTCGGTCTGCTCGCGAAGGATCAGATCTCTCAGGCGCCCGGGCTCGCGACGATCCAGGGCGACTTGCAGCTCACCGGCAAGGGCCCACGTCCGACGATCGCCGGCACCCTGGTCTTCGATCCACCACCGCCCTGCGGCCCGGATGCCGCGGAAGGCGTGGAGTGCCGGAAGCCGGGCGAGCAGCCGCGTCCGATCACCATTCTGCCGCGCTTGCTTCGCAAGGAGATCGCGATCACCGGTGGCACCATCGAGATCGAGACCGAGACGGCCAACGATCAGCGCGCCTACAAGGTCACGGTGGTGCGCGACGTGCAGATGTCGATCGGCGGCGAAGGCACGGTGACCGTGCTCGAGAATGGCTTCGTCGAGCTGCGCGATGGCAACCCCGCGAAGCTCAACCTGCGCCTCGATGCCGACAGCCTCGCGTACCAGCAACCCGGCAAGCTCGACGTGCTCGTCAACGCGAAGCGGGTCTCGATCTCGCGGCGCGACGAGCATGCGAACCTCGAGGTCAGCGGCCGGATCAGCGTGATCGACGGCTTCTACCGCCAGGACTTCGAGATCACGGAAGGCATTCGCTCGCTCGGCTCGAACGCGCCGCCGGTCACGCCGGTGTGGGATGCGTCGTCGCTGCTCGGCAACGCCGAGCTCAGCTTGCTGCTCGACGTTCGCAAGTTCGCCCTCAAGAGCAACATCACCTCGATCGACATGTCGGGCGAGAACATCGTGCTCACCGAGACGCCGCGCGATCCGCGGTTGTCTGGATCGATCCGCGTCGATCGCGGCACGTTCAAGCTGCCGGGCATGCGCGCGCGGTTCACGCGCAGTGGTGGTCAGATCAACTTCAGCCGCGATCAGAAGGCCGCGAACCCTGATCTGCGCGTCACCAGCGAAGCTGACTATCGCGACCTCAGCGGCCAGGACCACGTGATCACGCTGACGATCGAGGGCAACGTCGACGCGCTCAAGTGGGACCTTCGCACCTCGACCGGCTACAACAAGTCGCAGACCGTCTCGCTGCTGCTGCTCGGCAGAAACCCCGAGCAGCTGCGCCGCTCGCTCGGCGATCAGATCTTGGGCTCCAACATCAACACCATCGACCCCACCACCAACCCGACCCAGGGCTTCGCGGATCAGATCGTCAAGGACCTCGCCGGCGACTGGGTGAGCGACTTGCTCGAGAACTCGCTGACCCGCGTCACAGGCCTCGACGTGTTGCGACTCGACGTCGGCTTCGGCTCGATCGGGCTGCGCGCCGAGAAGCGGGCGCTCGAGAACATGAACTTGATCGGCAACTACGAGCAGACGATCCGCGGCAACACGGTCAACGTCCGCGGCGAGCTCAAGACGACCTACGACATCTCCGTGCAGGGTGGCTATCTCGGGAAGAACTTCAACGATCCGGCCGAGCAAGACATCAGCGACGTCAGCGTCAAGACGGTATTTCGTCTCCTCCCCTAATGACCGTGATCCGCAGTCTCTTCATCACCTGCTGGTGCGTTGCCGCAGTCGCATCGCATGCCGCGGCCGACGACAGTGACGACGAGGCGCTGCGAGCCGACGAGGTCAAGCCCGATCAGTTCGACCCGCTGACCTGCAGGCAGAAGAAGCGCCAGGTCACCGCATCGGTCGACGCGATCCCGGTCACGCTGGTCGACTTCAATCTCAGCGGCGCGCTCACGGATCCCGAGCCGACGCTGCGCACACTGCTCGCGCCGACGATGCAGCGCCACCGCGTGTTGTCCGAGGATCTCCGCGAGGAAGCAACCGCCGCCGCTGCCGCGATCGGCTACCAGCTCGTCGGGCTCGGCACCAAGGACACGCCGAACGGCAAGCACGCGCAGGTCCACCTGTCGCCGATGCCGATCGTCCGCAAGGTCAACGTCAAGATCCGACAGTCGATCCGCGACACGCTGACAACCCCGCTGTTCGAGGAAGAGGTCCAGCGCCGGATG
>JACCYD010000003.1 GCA_013696695.1 Deltaproteobacteria bacterium
GCCCAGTGGCCCGGCGCGACCAGCCCGGTCGCGAGCCGAGCACGGCCGCCGAACTTCGCCGCGATGATCTGCGGTCGATCCAGCGCGAGCGCGATCGCCTGACGAACGCGTTTGTCCTTGAGGATGGGATCCGTGTTGTTGAGGAGCATGTAGGTCAGGAACACGCTCGGCCCGGTCTCGATGCGCACGCGCGGCCGGTCACGAACCTCGTCGACAAGATCGAGCCGCGTCGCGTTCTGCACCAGATCCGCCGAGCCACCGACGAGCATCAGCAGGCGCGCGGCGCCGTCGCGCACGATCTTGATATCGACGTAGCGTGTCTTCGCCTTGGGACCGAAGTAATGCGGGTTGGCCTCGAGCAACACGTGCGTCGACGTCAGCTCCTTGACGAAGTACGGCCCCGCGCCGATGCCGGTGCCGCGCTCGGGAACGCCGTGGTGATACGACACGATCCCGAAATCGATATCGGTCATGAACGTCGCGAGCGGTGCCTTGAGATGAAACCGCACCGCATGCGGCCCGAGGATGTCGATCGCGCTGAACCGATCTTCGAAGTTCTTGTGGAACATGCTGTCGGACTTGGGAGCGATCAGATCGCGATAGGTCCCGGCGACGTCGTCCGCGCGAACCGACAACCCATCAGAGAACTTCGCGTCGGGACGGATCTCGACGTCCCACGTCAGATCGTCGACGCGGGTGACCTTCGACGCGAGCAGGAGATCGGGCTCGAGCGTGGGTGAGTCGACGACGGTCAGCCCGGGCGCGACGAGGTAGGCGAGCTTGCGGTCGTAGCCCGTGATCGCGTAGCGCGGGTCGCCGGTCGCGATCGCGGACTCGATGACGAGCACGATCGTATCGTCAGGCGTTCGCCGCCGGTTCGCCGTGCAGGTCGCAAGAGTGGCGAGCAGGACGGACGCTGCGATGATACCGTTGAGTCGTGTCACTGAGAGTGGGCCAAGCGTTACTGGTCGTCGCGTTGGCGAGTATCCCCGGGCAACGTGCAGAGTCGCAACCCGGCTCGGGCTCTGGCTCGAGCGATCCCGCCGCCGATGACGACGACGACGGCCCGGCTGGCAGTGGCAGTGCGGTCGTCGCGCCGGCCAACCCGGCCGCACGGCTCGGCTGGCTCAAGGAGCGGTTCGCCACCTCGCTGTCGTCGCGAGCCGTGCTCGCCCGCTCGCGGGTCGGCTACCACGTGCTCGACCTGACGACCGGCGCCGTGCTCGCCTCGCACGAGGGCGATCGTGGGCTCAACCTGGCCTCGAACGCGAAGGTGCTGACCGCGGTTGCCGCGCTCAAGGGGCTCGGCGGCGGCTTCCGCTGGCGAACGTCGGTCTACGCGCTCACCGCACCCGACGACACCGGCACGATCGCCGGCAACCTCTACATCAAGGGACGCGGCGATCCGGTGCTCACGCTCGAGGGGCTGCGCCAGCTCGCCCACGATGTCGCGGCGCGTGGAGTGTCCGTCGTCGAGGGCAACCTGGTCGTCGATGCGAGCTACTTCGACAACGCGTACGAGCCGCCTCACTTCGAGGAACAGCCGAAGGAGCGCGCCGCGTTTCGTGCACCGGTCGCCAGCCTCGGCGTCAACCGCAGCGCGTACACCGTCACCGTGCTCGCCCAACCCGAGGGCAAGACCAAGGTCACCATCGAGCCGCAGCTCGGCGAGTACCTCAAGCTGACGAAGGACGAGGTCACCAGCGTGACCGAGGGCCGCACGCGGTTGCGCCTCGAGGCCAAGGTCCGGCGCGATCAGATCGCGCTCGAGCTCACCGGCACGATCCGCCAGGGTCAGGGCAGCTGGGATCTGCGTCGCCGCGTCGACGATCCGGCGCGATTTGCGGCGGAGGTCTTCGTGCGCGCGCTTGCCGAGCAAGGGATCAAGCTCAAGAGCCGATCGGTCACCTTCGGCAACGTGCCCGCGGCCGCGAAGCTGATGGCCGCCCACGACAGTCCGACGCTCGCCGACGTGTTGCGCTCGATGAACAAGCACTCCGACAACTATATCGCCGAGTGCATCATGAAGACGCTCGGCGCGGAGGCCAAGGCGGCGCCCGCCGCCACGTGGGCCGACGGTCAGGCGGCAATGCGCGGGCGACTGCTCGAGCTCGGTATGACCGGCACGTTCCGGAGCAGTAACGGCTCGGGCTTGTTCGCCTCGACCGAGGTCAGCGCGAAGCAGCTGGTGTCATTGCTCGCCGCGGCGCACAAGGATTACCGGATCGGGCCAGACCTCGTCGCATCGCTGCCCGTCGGTGGCAGCGACGGCACGCTCGCACGACGCTGGCGAGGTAAGCCGTCGCAGGGTCGCGTGCGCGCGAAGACCGGCACGCTCGACAAGGTCAAGACGCTCGCCGGCTACGTCGGCGTCGACAGCGGCCACGTGCTCGCGTTCGCGATCATCGTCAACGACATCCCGGGTGGTCAGCGCGCCACCGTCGGCGCGATGGCCGACGACATGGTCGAGTCGATGGTGGCGTTTCTCGACGGCAAGTAGCGCTACTTGCGCAGCACGCCCTCGACCATCTGACGCGCGATCGGGTGGTAGCTCCCGCGATGTGTCGCGAACAGCTTGGCTGCGACTGATCGGCGATCCGCAGCAATCAGCGCTGCATACAGCGGCCGCAGATACTTCATCCGGCCGACCTCGCCGAGGACCTGCTCGACGCGAGGCAGCGCGGCTTCGTAGCCCGAGCCCACGGCGAGCACGAGCCACGACACCAGCACCTCGTAGTTCGTGCTGCGCGTCAGACCGAACATCGCGTCGAGCTGCGCGCACGTCGTGGCCGGGCGCGGCACCGACTCGAGATAGAGCTGCCACTCGATCGGGGTCCACGCGTTCGCCATCGCCGGCTCGGGTACCGCGGCACCCAGCGCCTCGATCGCGGCCAGCTTCTCCGAGCGCGCACGCGGTGCGTTGGCAGGTACGCCTTCGCCGTCGATCCAGCGCTCGGCATCGACCTTCGCGAGGACGCTGGGCAGCGCGGCCTCGAAGTGGGCGAGGAAATCGTCGGTCGTGATCGCACCGAACCGGAAGTCTGCAATGTAGCGCTTCAGCCACCGCGCGAAGACATCGCGACCCGCCACCTCCTCGAGCGCGCGCAGGAAGTAGTAGCCCTTCTCGTACGGCACCTGCGAGAACGCGTCGTCCGGATCGATGCCCGCGAGCTGCGTGCGCAATCGTGTCAGCACGGGCTGCGCGGCGAACCGCTCGACCGCCTGATCGAGCTCGCGCCGACCGAGCGCCGCATCGAGCTCCGCGGCCTCGAGCCCGGCGGTGACCTCGAGGATCCTGCGCTCCGCGAACACCGTGAATCCTTCGTTGAGCCAGAAGTGCTCGGCGTTCGCGTTGGTGACGAGATTGCCCGTCCACGAATGCGCGAGCTCGTGCGCGAGCACGCTGACCAGCGAGCGATCGCCGGCGATCAACGTCGGCGTCAGAAACGTCAGCCGTGGATTCTCCATGCCGCCGTAGGGGAACGAGGGCGGCATCGTCAGGATGTCGAAGCGCTCCCAGTCGTACGGGCCGAACAACGCCTCCGCGGCGACGATCATGTCCTCGACGCCGGCGAACTCGTGCGCCGCCTTGGCGACCACGCTCGGCTCCGCCCACACGCGGCTGCGTGGCGACAGGTCCTGAGACGCGAGGTCACCGACTGCGAATGCGAACAGGTACGGAGGAATCGGCTGCGGCATCTCGTAGCGCTCGATCGCGGTGTCTCCCTGCCCGTCCTCGGTGCGGCCGCGATGTGCCGCTGCGACCACGGCCCGGAGCGCGCGTGGGATCTGCAGCTCGACGCGATACGTCACGCGCAATCGCGGCGTGTCCTGGAGAGGAATCACCGAGCGCGCGTGGATCGCCTGGCACTGCGAGAACAAGAACGGGTGCGTCCCGCCGGCGGTCTGCGCCGGTGCGAGCCACTGCAGCGCCGAGGCGTCGGGCGACGTGCGGTATCGGATCCGGACCGCGCGCGTGCCCTCGGGAAGCTCGATCGCGAGCCGTGCTCCAAAGATCGGCTCGGCAGGATGCAGCGTGAACGGCAGCACCCGACCGGCGTCGTCGCGGACCGTCTCGATCGCGAGGTCGCGGGTGTCGAGATCGAGCGTGCCGCCGCCGGGAGCGCGGAACGTCAACGTGACCTCGCCGCGCAAGATCCGGTTCGCGAAGTCGAGCCGTGCGACGAGGTCGAAGGACTCGGTCTCGACCTGCGTGTCGTCGGTATAGGAGTGCGGGTCGCGACGGGCCATGCCCAGGGTTCTACCTCGTCATCGATTGCCGCGCGCCGGGGCCGGTGGTACCAACGCAACACAAAAGGAGCAGTGATATGGCCGAGCTCAAGGGCAGCAAGACCCACGGAAATCTCAAGGACGCGTTCGCCGGTGAGTCGCAGGCGAACCGCCGCTACCTCTACTTCGCAAAGGTCGCCGATGTCGAGGGCCAGCCGGACATCGCCGGTCTGTTCCGCGACACCGCCGAGGGCGAAACGGGTCACGCGCACGGCCACCTCGACTACCTGAAGCGCGTTGGTGATCCGGCGACGGGCGAGCCGATCGGCGACTCCGTCAAGAACCTCAAGGCGTCGATCGCCGGCGAGACCTACGAGTACACGCAGATGTACCCGAGCTTCGCCAAGACCGCGCGCGAAGAGGGCTTCGAAGAGATCGCCGAGTGGTTCGAGACCCTGGCCCGTGCCGAGCGCTCCCACGCCGGTCGGTTCCAGAAGGGCCTCGACACCCTCAACACGAAGTAACGCAGGGCTGGCCGAAAGGTCGGCAACGGCTGGGCTCGGTCGGCGTGGTACACACCTTTCATGAGCCTGATCCGCCCGATCACCCGACGGGACATCAAGGGTCCCGCGCTCTACGGGCCGATTCGCGATGACTATCGCCATCGTGTGATCGCGCTCAAGCGCCCACGCCGCGTGCTGATCGGGGATCGGGTCGCGTTGGTGTTCGAGAACCGCCACACGTTGACCCTCCAGATCGAGGAGATCATCCGCGTCGAAGGCCTCACCCGGGATGATCAGATCCAGGCGGAGATCGACGTCTACAACGAGATGATGCCGAACGAGACCTCGCTCTCGGCCACGTTGTTCGTCGAGCTGCCGCCGGATGTCGATGCCCGTGCGGAGCTCGACAAGCTGATCGGGCTCGACGAGCACGTCGTGCTGCATGTCGGGCCGCACGCGATTCGCGCCCAGTTCGAGCCCGGTCGCGCCACCACGGAGCGGATCGCGGCGGTGCAGTACACGCGATATCCGCTGCCGGCCGAGGCGCGCACCGCGTTGCTCGCAGCGGGCACCAAGCTCGTGGTCGAGATCGATCATCCGAACTATCGCCACCGCGTCGAGTGTTCCGAGGAGATGCGCGCATCGCTCGCCGGTGACTATGCGTAGCGCGTGGCTGGTGGTCCTCACCGCGTGCGGCCCGAGCGCTCGCGATCTCGCAATGCGCGAGTCCGTCGATTTCAGGTGCCGCGATCGCCTGGCGAGCTACGTCGCCACCAAACACATGGGTGGCGAAGAGATCGGCGTGCAGATGGACTGCGTCGAGCGCGGCCCCCGCATCAAGCGCTGGCGGATGGACAGGCAGGGCAAGCGCGTCAACGACGAGCACTCGATGTCCCCCACCGAGTTCGACAGCGTGTGGCGCGAGCTCGACGGCACTGGCTGGCCGAACCTGCGCGATTGCGGCAACGGCACCGGCGGCAAGCAGGATCCGATCTACACGTTCGACATCAAGGACGATACGAACAAGGCGACGTTCCAGTGCCAGTCGCGCACGATGCCGTATCCGTACAACTCGATCGTCGATCCGCTCGACGTCGCGGCGCAGCGCGATCAGAAACAACTCGGTGATGACGAACCCGCCGATCTGAAGGCGCTCGAGAAGCAGAAGCCAAAATGAGGACAACACTTTTCGGTACCACCGCGGTGGTGACCGGCGCGAGTCGTGGAATCGGACGAGCGATCGCGTTGCGGCTCGCCGGCGCCGGCGCAGACGTCGCGCTGTGGGCCCGCGACAAGCAAGCGCTCGACGAGGTCGCTGCGGAGATCCTGGCGGCCGGAGGCAAGGCCGTCGCGATGGTGTGCAACGTGGCCGACGCTGCGGCAGTCGAACGCGCTGCCGGCAACGTGTGCAACGCGATGCCGCCAGTCCGCACGATCGTCAACAACGCAGGCGCGGTGATCCGCAAGGCCACGGCAGAGATCGAGGACGCCGAATGGCGCCAGGTGATGGCAGTCAACCTCGATGGCACGTTCTACGTGACGCGCGCATTTCTCCCCCAGCTGACCAAGGTTGGGGGGCGGGTGATCAACATCTCCTCGATCGCCGGGCGCGAAGGCACGCCCCTGCTCGCAGCCTATTGCGCGGCGAAACACGGCATCATCGGACTGACGCGGTCCCTTGCCGAGGAGCTTCGCACTGCTAAGGTCAGCGTGAATGCGATCTGTCCCGGTAGCGTGGACACGGCAATGCTCCGTGAAGGCATGCCTCACGCGAGACCAGATATGACGCCGGATGACATCGCACGAACAGCCCTGTTTCTGGCTACCGATGCCCCGGCCGCATTGACCGGCACTTGCATCGACGTATTCGGGTAATGTGGATGTGGATGGCGATGGCATGCGGGACTTGAACAACGCCTTCGACTCGAGCGCGCTGTCGTCGCTGCCGATCTTTCCGTTGCCAAATTGCGTCCTGCTACCCGGCGGCCTGCTGCCGCTGCACGTGTTCGAGCCGCGCTATCGCGAGCTCACCAAGGACTGCCTCGAGACGCATCATCTGATGGGGGTCGCGCGCCTGCGCCCCGGTTTCGAGTCCGCGTATTACGGTCGCCCTCCGGTTTACGAGCGCTTTGGAGTCGGCAAGATCATCTGCTCCGAGGAGCTTCCTGATGGCCGGTTCGCGCTCCTGCTGCGCGGCGTCGCCCGGGTCGAGATCGCACGCGAGCTTCCGACCGACCGCGCCTATCGCACGGTCGAGGCCCGACTACTCGATGACGCATCGTGCGATCAGGTCGAGATCAAGAACTGTCAGCGCCGCCTGATCAAGCTGTGCGATCGGCTCGCAGAGGTGATCGATCAAGGTGGCCCGCAGCTGCGCGATCTCGTGCGCTCGTGCGACTCGCCCGGTGAGTGCGCGGATGCCGTCGCCGCTGCGCTGATCATGGATGCCGATGCCCGGCAGGAGCTGCTCGAGGCGTGCGATCCGATGGTTCGGTTGCAGCGCACGCTCGGTCACGTGAGCCACCTCCTCTGCGAGCTCGCGCCGTGCACCGAGACCGTGAACTGAGACCGCGTCCGCCGGTCGATCCTCGACAGGTGCTGCGCCGGCCGGCCACACCGTGGGATCGCGATTTTCTCGAGGACGCACACATTCGCGCGCTCGGTCCGGTCGTGCTGGTCGGCTACGGCTGGACGGCGGAGCGGCTGCGATCGCAGTTTCTCAAGGAGGTCGCGCTCGCGAGCTGCTGGGTGATCTCGGCCGAAGGCGCGCGCGCCGGCTACGTCTCCGTCGAGGATCGCAAGACGCACTGGTACATCGACGCGATCGCGATCGTGCCGAACTATCAGCGTCGCGGCGTCGGCGAAGCGGCGATGCGCGATGTGTTTCTCGAGGCCGGCCGGATGCCGGTGCGCCTCAGCGTCATGCACGTCAATCGCGCGCGCACGTTCTATCGCCGCCTCGGCTTCCGCGTGATCGGCGGCGATCGCCAGCGCGAGCTCCTCGAGTGGCGCCAGCAGCCAACGCTCGGCTGAGCTACTTCTGCTTGAGGCAGACGTTGCCGCTGCACGTGAACCCGGTCGCGCACTCCGCCTGCGCCGTACAGACATCGCCCTCGGTGCCGAGCACCGGGCCGGGTACGGGCCTCCCGGGAGGCGGCTGCTTCGCGATCGGCGGCCGTGCGACGGGCTGCTTCGCCACCGGTGGTTGTGCGGGTGTCGTCGGCTTCGCGAGGGGGGGCGCAGCGGGCTTGCCCGGCTGAGGAACAGGATATTGCTGTGCGGGATACGGCTGTGGCTGCGCGGGTTGAGGCTGCGCCGGATAACCGGGCTGCGCGGGATAGCCCGGTTGTTGCTGCGGGTACCCCGGCTGCTGCGGATACCCCGGCTGCTGCGGATACCCTTGCGCCGGATAACCGGGCTGCGCCGGATACCCGGGCTGCGCCGGATACCCGGGCTGCGCCGGATA
>JACCYD010000006.1 GCA_013696695.1 Deltaproteobacteria bacterium
GCGCAGACGCCCTCGGCAGAGATCAAGCTGCCCACCGACGACGGCGCAGGCAAGCCGCTCGCGCAGGACATCGCGCCGAACACGGCCGCGTTTTTCCAGATGCACTATTTCAACCGCACGGATGCGCCGATCACCGCGCACGTCGTGCTCGATGCCTTTGCACTCGAGGCCGAGGCCCCTTACACGAAGACGGCGCCGTTCATCACGTTCAACGGCGACATCTCGATCCCGCCCGGCGCGATCGGCGATGTCGAGAGCAACAGCTGCACCACGCCCACCGGCGCGAAGTTCTGGATGATGTCGACGCACGCGCACAAGCAAGCCGTGCTCACCCGCGTGCTCGACGGCACCAGCGAAGTGTTCTCGAGCGATGACTGGGAACATCCCGGCGCGAAGATGTTCATGACGCCGACCGAGTTCTACTCGTTCACTACCAACAAGCTGACGTACGAGTGCACGTACAACAACAACGGTGACAACGCCGGCAAGACGATCAAGACCGGCGATTCCGCGAAGGACGATGAGATGTGCATGGCATCGGGATACTTCTTCCCGGCCACCAAAGCGGTGTTCTGTTACAACAACATCATCGCGCCGTTCTGAGCGCGATCAGTCGTCGATCTCGATCACGAGGTCGTCGACATTGATGACCTCCTCGGGCGCGGTGATCGTGGGCGTGGTCGGCTTCGGCGTCTCGGCCGGCTTGTCCTTGTCGTCGGTCGCCTTCACGGCGGGCTTCTCGGCGGACGTGTCGACCACGACGTCGGAGGCGTCGCTGGAGCTATCGCTTGTCGCGAGCGGACTGGCCTTGTGCGGAGCGAGGCTCTCGCCGCCATCGGTGTCGGCCTCGGCTGCCTTCGGCCATGCCGGCGCGCGCGCGCTGCTTCCGCAGGCCGACAGCAGGACAACCGAGATCGCGACGCGCAGCATTCGATCAGCGTAGCAGGTCGCGCGGGGCACTTCGAGCATGCTACTTCGCGACCATGCTGACGGTCGGTAAGAAAGCTCCCGCGTTCACGCTCGCCTCGGCGGACGGCGGCAAGGTCAAGCTCTCGGACTTCGCAGACAAAGTCGTCGTCGTGTATTTCTATCCGCGCGACAACACCCCGGGCTGCACCGTCCAAGCCGAAGCGTTTCGCGATGCGATGCCCGATCTCGCGGAGCTCGGCGTGGTGGTGCTCGGCGTCAGCAAGGATTCGATCGAGTCGCACTGCAAGTTCCGCGACAAGTACAAGCTCAACTTCCCGCTGCTCAGCGATCCCGATGGCAAGACGCTCGAGGCCTACGGCGCGTGGGGCGACAAGGTGCTCCACGGCAAGACGAGCAAGGGCATCATCCGCTCGACGGTGCTGATCGGCACCGACGGCAAGGTGGTCAAGCACTGGCCGAAGGTCAGCGTGAAGGGTCACGCCGATGACGTGCTGGTCGAGGTGCGGAAGCTCGTCGAAGAAGTCGAGTAGCCAGGCAATCAGAACCGCCAGACGTAGCCGAACGAGGCGCCCCGCTTGGTCTTGCCGAACGTGCCCTTCTGCACGGCCGCGCTCACGCACGACGACAGCGCCGGATCGGGCGAGCTCTTGATCGTCACACCGCTGACGCCGCCTTCGGCGTTGACCTTGATGGTCACCGCGACATCGCCGCGCGACGACGACTTGTTGCCACAGCCCTGCGCGCGAATCGTGCCGAGGCCGGCGGCGATCGCCGCGCGGTCGAGGTTGTCGGGGAGGTTCGAGGCGCCCGTGTTCGAGCTCGCCGGGCGAAACACCTCGCAGCCCTTGTCCGCGTAGTTCGAGAACTCGCACTGAACACGATCGGGCGCGGTCGTGGGACGCGTGGTCGAGGTCGTGGTCGTCGGACGAGTCGAGGTCGACGTGGTCGAGGTCGGACGCGTGGTCGTCGAGGTCGGCCGCGTGCTCGACGTCGTCGGCCTGCTCGACGTCGTCGGCCGCATGCTCGGCGTCGTCGACGTGGTCGGGCGCGTGGTCGAGGTCGAAGTCGCCGGTCGCGTCGAGGCTGACGTCGAACCGGTCGTACCGTTGTTGCCGCCGGTGCCGGTCGCGCCCGTGCCGGTGCCGGTCGAACCGGTGCCGGTCGAGCCGTTGCCAGCCGTGCCGTTGCCAGCCGTGCCGTTGCCGCTCGTGCCGGTCATGGCGGTGCCGGTTGCGCCATTGCCAGACGTCCCGTTGCCAGTCGCGCCGTTACCGGACGCGCCATTGCCGGTCGTCGCCGTCGATCCACCGTTGTCGCCGGTTCCGAGCGCAGCGAGCCGCGTGCCCGACTCGTTCGTGGCGACCGTCTCGGGCTTGCGCGTCATCACGACGACGAGCACGACACCGACGATCGCCAGCATCGCCAGCGTCGCGAGCAGCGCGTACAGCAAGCGGCGATCGCCACCGCGCGCGCGTGCCAACGGCATCAGCACGATCGGCTCGCCGAACGTCGTGGGGCCGAACGTCGGCAGATCGTCGAGCGAGCCGACCGCGGTTGCCGCCTTGGCGGCGCCGGGCTTGCTCGCGAACGTGCTCGCGAGCGCGCGGATATCGATCAATCCCGAGCCCTCACCAGCCGGCCCGAGGCTCGCATCCTTTGAGGGGCGTGAATCGGTGCTCGCGAGCTTCGCGAGATTGCCGAGCGTGAACAGCACCGAGCTCTCGTTGCGCTCTGCGAGCAAGCGCTTCGTATCGTCGCCCGTCGCAGCGAGCGCGGATGACGAGAATGCGCTCGACGAGCCCGATGCGCTCGACGCCAATAGCGAGCGGGATGCGCCGTCGCGGCTCGTCGATGCGGCCGGCGCGGTTGCGAACAGCTCGCCGTGGTCGCGAGATGCCGCAGCTGCGGCCGGCGCAGTTGCGAGCTGCTCGCCATGGTCGCGCGATGCCGCCGAGCTCGATGCGGCGATCCGACTCGCCGAGGCCGGCGCGGTCGACGCGAACAACTCGTTCGCGTGCGATGCGGAGCTCGTTGCGAACAGGTCCTCGCCGCGCGAGGAGGCCGCGCTTGGCGCGATCCCCGGCTCGACGCGTGTCGATTCGCTGTGTAGCTCCTCGATCGATCCGAACGCCGCCCACTCGTCCATGCCCTCGCGCCATACGAACGCCTCGTCATCGATCTCGCCCGCCGCGCGACGGTGCATCAGATCGACGCGCTCGAATGGGCCGCTCTGCTGGCCGTCGATCACGACGTGCCACTCGCCGGCCGCCGGCTGTGATGCCTCCTCGGGCTCGAGCGGCGCCATCGCCGCTCCGCGCACCACGATCACCTGACTGCATTTCTTGCAGCGGATCTTGAACACCTTGCCAGCGACGCGATCGTCGCTGATCGAATACTTCGAGCCACAGGCATCACAGACGAGCTTCATACGCGCACCTCCAGCGGAACGCCGCGCCACCGCGCTCGCGGTCGCGAGCACTGGGGCACTACTCGTCCGACCCCCGGCGCGAAACGACCTTGGAGATTTCTTGAAGAGTCGAGACGTCAGCCAGTTAGGCGGAGATCCAGAACCAGTCCCACGCAACCGAACAGGATGTTCGTGTCGGCCGCGCAAGCTAGGTCGGCGCGGGCCGTCAGTACAAATGTACTGACGGCCCAGTTGTGGCGACTCCCCATTGTCGAGGCCACGGTGTGCGCCGGCCTCGGAACTCGAGCGAGCTAGGTTGGTGCGGGGC
>JACCYD010000014.1 GCA_013696695.1 Deltaproteobacteria bacterium
GCCGGTCGTCTTGCCGAGCACGAGGGCGACGACGGGTGCGCCGTGTCGCTCGCAGGCGATGATCAGGTCGTCGGGCGACACGCGCGCGCCGCGCTCGAGGAGTAGCAGCACCGTGTCGTTCTCGCGGTACGCGAGCGCGGTCGCGAGGGAGCGAGCTACCGTCACGATCGATGCCTTCGATGTCACCGCCGCGGTCGAGGAGCAGCTTCACGATCCCGGTGCGCCTCTTCTTGGTCGCGGAGATCAGGTGGCGTGGCTCGACGCGGAAGCCATGATCGAGGAGGACGCGTGCATGCTCGGTGTCGTCGGCGCGATCGATCGTGAAGTCTAGCGCGTCGCCGCGCAGTGCCTCTCTTCCGTCGGTACGCGCGCCGCGCTCGAGGAGATAACGCGCCACTTCGGCCCTCTTCGCCTGCATGAGCGGCGTGTGCTCCGGGTGGTCGCCGTCGATCGAGGCGCCCGCGTCGAGCAGCAGTTGCACCGTCGACAAACGTCCCGAATTAACCGCCCAGTTCAGCGGCCCGGCGCCGGCCCTCCCCTTGACGTCCGCGCCACGTGCGATCAAGGCGCGCAGGTCGTCGTCGGTGCCGCGCCCACCGGCGGCGTGAAGAAGTTGGTCCTGAAGCGACGGTGTCTTCGCCACGGGCTACGTTAACCTGGATTTCACACAGGCGATTCCCAACCCCAAGGGCGGCAAGGATCGCGGTCGGCCGGCGCGCGATCAGGCCGCTTCGGCAGCAGCGGAACGAACTTGCTGACGGTTTCTCAATACGCGCGATGCGCGTCGCCGCGACTCCTGATCGACTGCGGCGCCAGCAGGTCATCGCCCCGATCGGTCGAGGAACAGGCGTGCCGAGCTGAGGCGAGGATGGAACACGAGGGCGCCATGTAAGACTTCGCTCGGCGCCGAGCCGGTCCAAGCTCGGCAGCCACCTGCTCGACGCCGCGCCGATGAACGGCCGGCTCGCGCTCCCTCGGCGGCCTGTCGCCGGTCACTCACATCAACGTGCGCAGCGGAACGCGTGCTCGCTATTGACGGGTTCGGAGCGCGCATCCAGACCTGGTGGTGGCCACTGGCCAGCCCAACCTCTGGGCAGCGAACTGAGAGACTGCGTCAACCGGAGGTATGGATGGTGTGGATCGGTGTCTGAGGACCAGACGACCTCGCCGTCAACGCGCAAGCTTGGTTCCGCTTGAAAGAGCTCGCGGTTCGTCGGCAATCGCGCCCCCCGCCACCTGCAGTAGGCAACCGCGTCAAACCAGGTAGCCGTTGCGCGTTCGACAAGCCTGGTTTCTATCGGTTCGCGCCCACACTCGCCTGCTTTGATGCAGGCATTGAAGGCGTGCGACGAGCCAACTTGGCGATCGATCCAGAAACCCGGGGAGAGGATCCCACGGATCTTCATCGCCTCGATGTGAATCATGTCATCGACAGGTGTCATGACGGTGTCCCCCGAAGAGCAAGCGACCAGCAAGCACCACATCCAGATCCGCATGACCTAGTCGCGCTCCGGCGTGATGGTCTGGTGTGCGATCTGCTTGAAGATTTGGCGGGCAGCTTCGTGATCGCTTTTTCCATCGAACATGTCCTGCATCAGCGAGCCCTTGGAATCGGCGATCACGACACCGTTCTCGTTCCGCCCGATCACGAAACCGCGCCTCGTGTTGCCAGACGCGTTGCGCTCGTTGAACCGAGCGACGATCGGGATGGGCAGGTCCTGAATTTTCCGGCTCAGGTTGTCGACCACCTTGTCGTTGGTGAAACCCGCGATGAACGATCGGACGACGATCACGTGGCCTGGTGCGATCTGAGCGAGCTCGAGGCGAAGCACGCCGGGAGTCTTGTCGAGATTGCGACTCGGGACCTCACCCTTCGAAACGATCTTGCCGACGTCGACCTGGGTGCCGAGCTCGGTTCCCGAATCTCGCCCGCGTGCTGGATCTCCAACGCCGAGCCGAGCCTGTGCGCTGAACATGCACCATGCGAGAAGGCTGTTCGCGTACTGCATGTCGCCTGCGGCGTTGTACTGGGAATCGATCATGTCGTGCGCGTTGATGGCTGCGCGGTAGCCCATGCTCGGGTGCTCGCGATCCATCCGCCGCGTCAACGAAGTGAGCGTCGATTCGACACGGGTGAGGTGGTCGAGCTTTGCATCGCGCAACGACTCTCGTTGGGTCCACTGG
The DNA here is from genome assembly GCA_013696695.1 of Deltaproteobacteria bacterium. Taxonomy (GTDB): domain Bacteria; phylum Myxococcota_A; class Polyangia; order Haliangiales; family Haliangiaceae; genus JABFXX01. Next base: position 2,185 of record JACCYD010000014.1, read on the forward strand.
AAGTAGATCTCGGGACTCAACAGCGTTCCGTGGGCAGTCCTTCGAGCCGATGGATCCTCCGCTTCGGCCTTCGCCATCGCCTCGTCGACGCCCTTTTGGATGATCGCTGCTGAGGTCTGCTCGACGAGAACCTTCACGAGCTCTGTTC
>JACCYD010000025.1 GCA_013696695.1 Deltaproteobacteria bacterium
GTCGCGTTCGAGTTCGGAATCTGCGACGTGTTGGTCAACGAGTTATCGTTGCCGACCTTGATCGCGCAGCCGTTCGGCTTGCAGTTGTTGAGGTAGACGACGTTCGAGAAACCGGCGGCGTGCTGGACGTCGTCGCCGTTGTACCGAGGAACGTCGTCGGCGACCCAATGCTTGGTGCGCAGGAGGGAGGAGGACCAGGGCGTCTCGAGCGGATTCTCTGGCAGGTCGAGCTGCGATTCGGCAGCCGCGCTACCAGCCAAGCCCAATAGCAAAGAAACGACGAGGGTTCCCTTCATGGCCGCGGTTGTATTGCGATCGGGTGATCGAGCGGTATGGGTCCGCACTGGCTTTGACTTGTGCGGTTGAGATGTGACGTCCGCACGATAGCGAGAGGTGTGATCAGCACTCGCGTGCGCTGTTGCAAGGCGGTGAGATTATTAGAGAAGCGCGGACGTCACGACGAACGCGACATAGGCAGCCACGAGCACGGCGCCCTCGGGGCGGGTGATCTTGCGCGATCCCCGGAGCGTCAGGATGCCGAGCAGCGTGATCGCCACCAGGCCAACCAGCTCGACCGCGTGCATCGGCTGGGCGAGCTCGATCGGCTCGAGGTACGCGGTGACCCCGAGGACGAGGAAGACGTTCAACAGGTTCGAGCCGATCACCGACCCGATCGCGATCGCAGAGTGCCCGCGCGACGCGGCGACCAGCGACCCGATCAGCTCGGGGAGGGCGCAGCCGAGCGAGATCACGGTCAGGCCGAGCATGCGTTCGCTCATCCCGACCGCGGCCGCGATGCCCCGCCCGCCGCGCACGAACAGATCCGATCCGGCGACCAGCAGCACCAGCCCGAGCAGCAGGATCACGAACGCCACAGGACGCGAGCTGCGCGGCCGGCCGCGGCCACCGATCGCAGCACCGCTCTCGTCGGGGGCAGCGTCGTCTTCGTCGTGCTCGAGCCGCGCCGACACCGTCAGCGTGAGGATCGTGAACACGATCGCGCAGCCGATCAGGATCAGGCCCTCGAACCGCGACAACACGCCGTTCCACAACAGCAGCGGCACGGCGATCGCCGAGCCGAGCAGCACCGGCACCTCGCGCTTGATGATGCGACCGTCGACGGTGGGCGGCGAGATCAACGCGGTGAGACCGAGGATCAGCGAGATGTTCGCGGCGCACGAGCCGATCACGGTGCCGAGCGCGATCGCGGGGTGGTGCGTGAGGGCCGTCTTGGTGGCGACCGCGAGCTCGGGCGCCGACGTTCCGTACGCGACGACGGTCAGCCCGATGACGAGCGGCTTGACGCCGAATGCGCGGGCGGTCGCCGCCGAGCCGCGGATCAGCCACTCGGCGCCCCAGTACAGCACCGCGATGCCGACGACTACGAACGCGATGTCGACCGCGATACCCACGCGGCTGGCAGAGTACTACGACCCGCCGAACTTGAACGCGTCGCTGGCGGTGCGAGCGAGGAACCGGGCGTGCCGCTCGAGCTCGTCGAGCTTGTGGATGTCGTTCGAATCGTAGACGCCGCGGATGTCGAGGTTGCCATCGACGAGGAGGAAGTAGCCGCTATGGACGATCTGCGGAGCTCCCGACGGCAGCTTCCCCTCGCGGTCCATCGTGTTCATCAGCGGCCCGGTGACGAGTGAGGTGATCTTGTCCTTGGGGCCGGTGAGGAAGCGCCACTTCGTCGGGTTGGCCTGGTAGCGCGCGCCGAACTCGGTGAGCCGCGCGGGCGTGTCGAATTCGGGGTCGACGCTGATCGTCAGGATCTTGATGCCGATGCCTTTGCGATCGAGCGTGCGTTCCTGCAGCCGCTGCGACTTCATGCCGATGACGGGGCAGATGGTGTCGCAGCGCGTGAAGATGAAGTTGATGATCGTCGGGTGGCCGCGGAGCGCCTCGTCGGAGAACGGCTTGCCCTCCTCGTCGATCAGCTGGAACGCGGGCACCGAGCCGAGATTCGGTAGCTTCGGATCGGTCTCGCGGGTCTTGTAGGCGAACACCAGCACCGCGATGGCGATGCTGACGATGCCGAGCATCCCGACGAGCACCATCTCACCGCGCAACCTGCGCTTCACCGGTGACGGCGAGAGATCCTCTGAAGCCACGTCCGACATCGCTTGTGAACCCTCGCAGATCCTGTGGCCGTTTGCACTCGTACTGTACTGCGGCAGTCTGCCGCGTGACCGTAACCCGTCGTACCATCGGGCGTACCCGGGGGCGGCCGTCATGACTACCAAGATACCTTCGAGCGAGATCACACCGCCCGACGCTTACTTCAATCGTCGGGCACTTCTTCGCGGCGGCATCGTAGCGGCGAGCGCAGTCGGGACGGGCGTCCTGTATCGCAAGATCAACGGGGTCGACATCGTCGAGTCGAATTCCGCGCAGCTCGCCGGACTGGTCAAGCCGACCGATCCGATGTTCGGGTTGCCGGCGGGGGAGACGCTGACGCCGGAGCTCAAGGTCACCAACTACAACAACTTCTACGAGTTCTCGAC
>JACCYD010001087.1 GCA_013696695.1 Deltaproteobacteria bacterium
GTCGTGTACGCCGTCGGGCAATCGGCCCGACGACGGGGTCCCCGATCCCGACGCGCCGACGGACTCGCAGCCCTATCTCCCCGACGCATCGCCGCCAGCTGACGGTGCGCCGCTGCCCGGCGGCACGGTGCTCTACGCCGAAGGTCCGCTCCACTCGCCGATCACCCCGGCGATCGCGGCGCGGCTGCAAGCGATCACCGCGCCGGGGCTGTCGCGACAGGTGTTCGCCAAGGTCGGTGATTCGATCACGGTCTCGCCCGAGTTCCTGTACTGCTTCGACGGCAGCTTCGATCTCGGTGCTCACGACGAGCTCGCACCGACGCTGTCGTACTTCAAGACCGGCGACGCGGCGGGGACGACTCCGTTCTCGCGCGACAGCCTCGCGGCGCGCGGAGGTACGACCGCTGCAGATGCGCTCGCGGGCGATCCGTGTACGCTCGAGTCCGAGCTCGCGGAGGTCGATCCACGGATCGCGGTCGTGATGTTCGGCACCAACGAGGTTCGCTTCGGCTGGACGCTCGACGCGGCTGGCACGAAGCTGTGGGCGCTGATCGACCAGACGATCACACGCGGCACGATCCCGATCCTGTCGACGATTCCGGGCACCGTGGGCTTCGCGGAGGGTGACGCGCAGATTCCGAGCTTCAATCGCATCGTTCGCGCGATCGCGCAGGGTAGGCACCTGCCGCTGGTCGATTTCAACCGCGCGCTCGAGCCGCTGCCGAATAACGGCATCTCGTCCGATCAACTGCATCCGTCCGCTGCGCCGGGCGGAGGCTGCGTGCTGACGACGGCCGGCTTGCAGTACGGCTACAACATGCGCAATCTCGTCACGCTCGAGGCGCTCGCCCGGGTCGACGCAGCGCTCGACGGCGAGCCGGCCAATGGGGCCGCACCGACGCGCGCGGGCTCTGGCGTCGCCGCCGATCCGTTCGTCGGCGCGCTGCCGCTCGTCGATCTGGTCGCGACCACCGCCGGCGAATCGGCGATCTCGAACCACGGCTGCGGTGCACCGAGCACCGGGCACGAGGTCGTGTATCGCGTGACGCTCTCCCAGTCGACCCAACTCGAAGCGTTCGTCGTCGACCCCGATGGCGTCGATGTCGATGTCTACATCATCGCAGGCGGGACCTGCGTCTCCGGCGACGCGTCGGCCACCGCGACCGTCGGGCCCGGGCCGGTCGACATCGTGGTCGATGCGCGCACCGCGGGCAGCGACGGCGAGTTCATCCTCGTCGTGCAGCCGCGCTGATCACATCTTGTCGCCGTACATCGCGCGCATCTGCTTCTTGTAGTCGGCCATCGACGGCAGCCCGATCGCGGCGCGCCGCGCGTCGACATTCGCCTCGTCCTCGATCGGTCGCGGCTCGCCGTCGATGAACTGGGTGCCGAACCGCTGCGGGCGGTTCTCGGCGGCGGCGACGCGATCGTAGAGATAGGCATGATTCCTGGCCGTGGCCTGACCAGCGGCCACCGCCTTCTCGATCAGGGCCAGGCACTGCTTCTGGAACTCGAGGTCGAGATCGGCGTGCTGGACGAGCAGCCACGCCGCATGCGAACCGTCGGGTCCGACCAGCTTCGTGCCGGGCCAGCCATGCTTCGCGATGATCGCCTTCATGCGCGTTGTGGTCTTGGTGTCGATTTCCTTCAGCGCGTCCATCGCCGCCTGGTCCGGCTTGGCGTTGGACTTGATCAAGGCCATCCGCACCTTCTGATCCTCGACCATCATCGTGAGGATCTCGCGGCGCAGCGCTGGATCTCCGAGCGTGGATTCCCAGGCAGTCACGTTGCGCTCGATTCCGGCCAGGATCCCCGGCCATCGCTTGTCGGTGTGGAGCGGCGCCAGATCGGTATCTGCTTTGACATGCTCGAGGCTCTTCATGCCGTGCTTGACCCCGCGGTCGAGCAGGGCGAACGCGGCATCGAACGTGCCGCCCTGCGCGTGGCAACAGGCCGCGTTGTAGATCGCACCGGCCCGCTGCTCACCCTTGGTCTGCCCGGCGATCGCCTCGTAGAGCGCGGCGCATTTCGGCCACTGCTTCGCCTCGTACGCGGCCATCGCTGCGGATTCGTCGACGGGCCCTGCTTGCGCGGGCACGGGCGACGGTGCCTTCACCGGAGAACTTGCAGGCGACCCACAGGCGATCAGAACGGTGAACAAGAGGTGCTTCATATCCAAGTGGTTCCGTGACTGTGGGCGAACATGACAGAGTTTCGAGGAGCGTAGCGGTGTCAAAAGCGGCGCTCGACGCTCTCCGGAAGCTGGACAGGTCCCGGGCCAATGCGCGATCGTCGGCAGACATGCGGGTGGCTCTCGGACTGTGCATCGCAATGCTCGGCGTTGCGGATGCAAACGCAGACAAGTGTGGACCGCTCGTCATTCCTGTGCCGGGCAAGTTCGAGCAGGTCTCGCGGCACGACGTCAAGGTTCCGGACATCGTCGACTACGGCGAGCGGCAACTCGATCCGTTCTTCGAGAAGCTGGCGCGGGTCGCCCGTGGCGTTCCCGGTGCGGTGGTCCGGATCGGGACCTACGGCGATTCGAACTGGACCAACGATCGCACCGCCGGTGACATGCGGCGGCGGCTGCAAGTCGCGTTCGGCGATGCTGGTCACGGCTTCGTCGCATTCGGCATTCCGTGGGGCTGGTACCACCACCAGAACATCCAGCACGGCGTGACCGGTAAGTGGAACGCGTGGAACCTGTCGGCGATGCCGATCCGCGACGGCATGTACAGCTTCGCGGGGGTCTCGGCGGAGTCGTCGCAGGCCGGTGCGACGGCATGGGTCGAGACGGCGAAGTCGGGCGATCCGGTGGGCACCGCAGCGTCGAGCTTCGAGCTGTCGTACCTCGCACGGCCCAAGGGTGGCTCGTTCGAGGTGCTGCTCGACGGCGAGGTCAAGGAGGTCGTCGACAGCGAAGCCACTGCGGCCGAGGTCAAGTACCTGCGCTACAAGGTCGCCGACGGCGCGCATCGCCTGACGATCAAGATCAAGAAGGGCTCGGTGCGCTTGTTTGGCGTCGCGCTCGAGCGCGATCGCGGCATCGTCCTCGACGGCATCGGCATGAACGCGCTCAATCCGCTGCGGATGACCAAGATGGATCGCGCACAGCTCGCCGCGGGGCTGACCAAGCGCAATTACGATCTGCTGATCGAGACCACGGGGACGAACGTGTGGTCGCCGATCGATCACAAGACGGTGATGCCCGAATTCATGACGCTGCTGCGCGGCGCGCTCCCGAACGCGGCCTTCATGCTGTGGTCAGCCCCCGACTTCGTGAAGATGAACCGCGAGGGCGAGCCCGCGATCTCCGAGCCGTTCATGCGGTTCATGGCGAGGGCGAAGCGCGAGATGGCGCAGATCCACAAGATCGGCTGGTGGGATCAGTTCGAGGCACTCGGCGGCTTTGGCTCGGCGCCGAAATGGACGAAAGATCACTTCTACGAGCCCGACGGCATTCACATCGGGCCGCGGATGAACGCGTATATCGGTGAGCGATTTGTCCACGCGCTGCTCGCGGAGCTCGCGCGTCGCGTCGAGAAGGATCCGAAGCTCGGATGCGGCTCGCGCTGATCGCGGGTGCGCTCGCGCTGGGCTCCGCGCCCGCGCGCGGCGACGTGCACGGCGACAATTGTGCGGCGGTCAAGGTCGCGGTTCCGGCCAGGTTCGATCTGGTCACCAAGCACGATGCGCCTCTGCAAGACATCGTCGACTACGGGACTTCGCCGGGCTCGCTCGACCCGTTGTTCACCAAGCTCGCGCAGGTCGCACGCCTCAAGCGCGGCGTGCTGCGGATCGGCATCTACGGCGATTCGAACTGGACCAACGACCGCACCGCCGGCGAGATCCGTCGCCGCCTCCAGATCTCATTCGGCGATGCCGGCCATGGCTTCATCGCGTTCGGCATCCCGTGGGGCTGGTACCACCACCAGAACGTCCAGCACGGCACCACCGGCGCGTGGACGACGTGGAACATCGCGACGATGACCGTGCGCGACCAGCTGTATGGCTTCGCGGGCATCTCCGCCGAATCGACGCAGGCCGGGGCGACGGCGTGGGTCGAGACCGCGAAGGCGGGCGATCCCGTGGGCACCGCGGTGTCGGCGTTCGAGGTCTGGTATCTCGCGCAGCCGAAGGGCGGGTCGTTCGACGTCATCATCGACGGCGAGGTCAAGGAGACGGTCGCGAGCGATGGCACCCTCGAAATGAAGTTCGCGCGCTACAAAGTTCCCGACGGCAGTCATCGCCTGACCATCAAGGTCAAGAAGGGTCGCGTGCGGCTGTTCGGTGCGACGCTCGAGCGCGAGCGGCCCGGCGTGATCGTGGACGGGATCGGCATCAACGCGCTGTCCGCGGCGACGATGACGCGGATGGAGCCCGCGAATCAGAACGCCGGCCTCGCACGCCGCAACTACGACCTGCTGCTCGACGTGACCGGCACGAACATGTGGGCGGCGCAGGCGCACACCAAGCTGCTCGGCAAGCACATCGCGCAGTGGCGCCACGCGCTGCCGAACGCGTCGTTCATGTTGTGGTCCGCGCCCGACTTCATGTCCGAGGGCACCAACGCGTCCGTGCCGCGGATGAAGCAGAACGCGAAGGAGAAACACGACGCCGCGAAGGAGAGCAAGGTCGGCTGGTGGGACCAGTACGAGGCGCTCGGCGGCTGGGGCTCGATGCCCAAGTGGCACAAGGATGGCTGGGACACGCCCGACGGTGTGCACATGGGCCCGAAGCTGAGCGCGTACATCGGCGAGCGCTTCGTGTACGCGGTGCTCAAAGAGCTCGCCAGGCGCGTCGAGAGGGATCCGAAGCTCGGTTGCACGCGCTAACGACGTGGAGAGCGTCTCCGAAAACTACCGAGAGTCGATGGCGCGGTTCGTGAAACGTCTACCGCGCATGAAGACTATTAGCCGAACCCTGTTCCTGATCGGTGCGCTCACTGCGGCGGGCGCGTGCAAAAGCAAGACGGATGACGCCCGTGCGGCGCAGGAGAGCGCCAACAAGAAGGCGGTCGAGGCGACCGAAGCGCAGCGCGAGGCCGACGAGAAGGCAGCGCGCGCGAAGCGCGAAGTCGACGATCGCATGGTGGCGGACCACCGCGATGTCGAGGTCAAGCTCCGCAAGGACATCGACGGCTTTGACCGCAAGATGGAAGATCTCCGTCGCAAGCTTGCCGACAAGAAGGGCGACGTTCGCAAGAACGCCGATGCCGCCGCGAACGAAGTGCAGCTGCGCCACGCGAAGGTCGATCAGAACCTCACCAAGCTCCGCACGTCGGCGGGCAACGCCTGGGATGCGACCAAGCTCGAGGTCGAAGCGGACGTCGCCGCGCTGAAGCAGGCGATCGACAACCTCGAAGACACCCTGGATTGATAGGAGCCCGCCATGGCCATGTTCGAACATAACTCCGAGAAGTTCGGTTACATCAACATCGACGACATCGACGGCGCGCAGAAGGCGCTGTCCAAGCTCGGCTTCGACCCGGGCAAGATCGATGGCATCGACGGCCCGAACACGCAGAAGGCGGTGCGTGCATTTCAGGCGCACGCGTCGATCGGCATCGACGGCAAGATCGGCAAGCAAACCCGTCAGGCGCTTGCCTCCGAGCTCGCCGAGAAGTCGAAGGTCGAGCTCGCCGAGAAATCGCAGGTCGAGCTCGCCGAGAAAGCGACGTAGCTGGCACCGCGCTCGCTGACTCCGATGGCATCGAGCTATCGGAAGATCGGCATCGTCGCGATCATCGGCGCCGTGCTGCTATCCGCGGCATGTGCGCCGCGACGCTTTATTCGTGCGTCGGAGCGCACTGTGCGTCAATCAGAACATTCCGTCGGTATTTGGCGAGGACGATGCCTCCCGGGCGAGGTCCCACACTACGGGTTGTGATGCTTGAACGTCGTGTCGACGTCCAACGAGAACGCCTGCTTGACGTGGCCGTCGAGGCGAGCGTGAGAAACTCGATGGCCGCGTTGCGATTCGAGGTCGGCAGTGGGTGGCCGACCATGTTCGCTGAGCGTGCCCATGATTGCCTCCTAGGGTTCGATCGCAGGTACCGGCGGAACGATGTCCGGCGGCGGGGTCGGCATCGGGTCCGGCGTCGCTGGCATCGGTCCGCCTGGATCGGGAAGCGGTGGAGGCGCGGGCCAATTCTCCGGCAGCTTGGGCGGAGGCGGGTCTGACGGAGTGTTGATCGCCTGGATGTTCATCTTCTCGTATTGAGCACGCGTGCCGGCGCGCGCAAGCCCGCATGTCGATTGCTGAACCCAGCGACATGATCGCGGACGCGAGGAGCTCGCACGCGCGTGGCAACGTTCGTGCATCGTTGGTGAACGTGCACCTGTTCAGAGATCGCAAGGACGCCGGCCGCCAGCTCAGCGGTTCGATCGCTTCGCGAGCCGCAACGATGTAGAGGTGCTTTCGCTTCCGCGCGGCGGTGTTCCGGTCGGCTACGAGATCGCCACCCGGATCCGCGCACCGCTCGACGTTCTGATCGTCCGCAAGCTCGGCGTTCCCGGGCAACAGGAGCTCGGGGTCTACCGCAAGCGGTTCGCGGGCGCGGTAGCCGGCAAGATCGTGATTCTCGTCGACGATGGGCTGGCGACCGGCTCGACGATGGCGGCGGCGATCGATGCGGTGCGCACGCGAGCTCAGACGCGCGTGATCGTCGCGGTGCCCGTGGCTCCGCCGCAGACCTGTCGCGTCCTCGGCGAACGCGCGGACGCGATGGTGTGCCTGGTGACGCCCGATCCGATGTACGCGGTCGGGGCCTGGTACCAGGACTTCCCGCAGATCACGGATGACGAGGTTCGCGAGCTGTTGGCTCGCGCAGACGCCGATCGCCGGAGCGCGATCGAGGCCCAGTACCACGGAGGGTTGTGATGACGGAGGTGAGGATTCGCGCCGGGCGCGAGACGCTGATCGGAGATCTCGATATTCCGGAACTGGCGACCGGCTTGATCGTGTTCGCACATGGCAGTGGCTCGAGCCGGCTGAGCCCGCGCAATCGGGCCGTCGCGGAGAGCCTCGTGCACGATGGCTTCGCGACGCTGCTGTTCGACCTGCTGACACCCGACGAGGAATTTGCCGAGCGGATCTCGCGGCATCTCCGCTTCGACATCTCGT
>JACCYD010000026.1 GCA_013696695.1 Deltaproteobacteria bacterium
CTGTGGCTGCATCTCGAGGGGCCGAAGGCGCTGCGCGCCGCCGAGCGCGTGTTCCGGTTCGTCGACGGCGCGATCGCCCCCGAGGACCGCGCGGAGCTCGAGGCGCTGTGGCAGCTGCTCGGTCGCGGCCGCGTGCTCACGGTGACGCGCGGCCAGCCGGCCGGCTCGATCGCCATCAACCAGCACCTCCATCAGCTTGGCCTCGATCGGATGAGCGTCACCGGGCGCCCCGACTTCGTTCCCGGCGAGCCGGTGATGGTGACCGCCAACGACTATCAGCGCGGCCTGTTCAACGGCGACCAGGGCATCGTCGTGCGCGCCGATGAGAACCTCGGTCGCCATCACTACCGCGCGGTGTTCCGCTGTAATGGCGAGCTGCGGCCATTCGCGATCGAGGCGCTGCGCGATCGGCTCGAGCTGGCCTGGGCGCTGACGATCCACAAGAGTCAGGGCAGCGAGCTCGACACCATCGCGCTGCTGCTTCCGCACGACGACATCCCACTGGTCACCCGCGAGCTGCTCTACACCGGCATCACGCGAGCTCGTCGCGGAGTCGTGATCGCGGGCTCGAAGACGATCCTGGTCAACGGCGGCAAGCGCCGCGCGCAACGGCACTCGGGGCTCGCCGAGCGGCTTCGCGCTACGCTTCCGTGATGGCCACGAAGCCACCGCCTGGATTCGGCGATCCGACGTGCACGCACACCGAGCGGCGCGAAGGCGTGTGCGTACGCTGCGGCCATTGCGAGCACACGGTGATCCTCAACGCGGCCTGCTTCTTGTGCGGGAGCACGGACCTCGATCCGATCGCGATGTCACCCAAGAAGCCGACCGTCATCCCGGCCAGCCAGCTGGTACGCAAGAAGCCCTGACGATCGAGCAGGTTGCCCGGTGGGTCGGGTACAGTTTAAGGAATGTCAGACACGCTCAGCGCGATCGTGTCCTCCGGACGTACCGGGGCGGCGAAGCCTGCTCTGTACATCGGGTTGGCCGGAGACGCGCCGCACACGCCACCTGCACGGATCGCGCTCGGCGAGGTCGATCGCGTCGATCTCGGGCGGGCCGAGGTGCGCTCGCTCAAGCACGCCACCAACGACGGCGCCCGCGTCGTCACGGTCAGCCTCGCGGATCCGCGAATGTCCACGCACCACGCGCGGATGTCGCGCGTCGGCGGCCGCTGGGTGCTCGAGGATCTCGATTCGAAGAACGGCACCACCGTCGGCCCCGATCGCATCAAGCGTCGCCCACTCGAAGACGGCGATGCGATCCTCGTCGGCCACACCGCCTTGGTGTTCCGCGACTCCGGCGGCGAGGACGGCGATCTCGACGGCGCCCCCGTGCAGATCGCTCCGGGCCTCGCCACGCTGTCGAGCTCGCTCGCCGATCGCTATCGCGAGCTCGCCTCGGCCGCGAAGTCGAACGTCGCGATCGAGATCCAGGGCGAGACGGGCACCGGCAAGGAGCTGGTCGCCAGCGCGGTCCATCAACTCTCCGGTCGCAGCGGCCGGTTCGTCGCGGTCAACTGCGCCGCGCTGTCCGGCACACTGCTCGAGGCCGAGCTGTTCGGTCACAAGAAAGGCGCGTACACCGGCGCCACCGAGGATCGCGAAGGCCTGATCCGCAGCGCCGAGGGCGGCACCCTGTTCCTCGACGAGATCGCCGAGCTGCCAATGCCATCCCAAGCCTCGCTGCTGCGCGTGCTGCAGGAAGGCGAGGTCACGCCGGTCGGCGGAGATCGGCCGATCAAGGTCGACATCCGCCTCGTCACCGCCACCCACCGTGATCTCGACCAAGAAGTCGACGTCTCCAAGTTCCGCGCCGATCTACGCGCGCGCATCCTCGGCTTCGAGATCGTGTTGCCCGCGCTGCGCCGGCGGCGCGAGGATCTCGCGATGCTCGTCAGCGCGCTGCTCGAGCGTCACGCGCCGAAGCGCACCGTCACGTTCTCCTCCGATGCGGTGGCCGCGCTCTACGCCCACGACTGGCCGCTCAACATCCGGGAGCTCGAGCGCTCGCTCGCCGGCGCGCTCGCCGTGATCTCCGCCGATCGCATCGAGCTCCAGCACCTGCCCGCCTCGGTCGGTGCCACCGAACCCATCGACATGCCGATCTTCCGCGAGGCCACCCCCGAGGAAAAAGGCCTCAAGGAGCAGCTCACCACCGCGCTGTCGCGCCACGAAGGCAACATCGCCGCGGTGGGTCGCGAGCTGGGCAAAGACCCGACGCAGATCCGCCGCTGGATGAAGCGCTTCGGCCTCAAGCGCGACTGACCCCGGCGCGCAACCACTTTGCTCGAACGCCGCTTGCGAGTACGAGGGCTGGTTGGTTGGATCGCTACAGGCCGCAGGCGCCGACGCCGCTCTGGTAGCCCTTCTTGAATGCGGCCGAGCGCTGCGCTGCGCTGCCGTGGGTCCAGGTCTCCGGTTGGACGCGGCCCTGGGTCTTACGCTGGATGGTGTCGTCGCCGATCGCCGAGGCGGCGTTGAGCGCCTCGTCGATGTCGCCTACCTCGACGAGCTGGCGCTTCTCGGCGCCCTGCGCCCAGGCACCCGCGAGGCAGTCCGCCTGGAGCTCGACCTCGATCTGATGAACCTCGCCGCGCCCGAGCTTGCCGCTCAGGTTCTGGACGTGGTGACCGACCTCGTGCGCGATCACGTAGGCCTGCGCGAAGTCGCCGGGCGCGCCGAACCGCTTGCGCAGCTGATCGTAGAACGTGAGATCGATGTAGACCTGCTTATCGAGGGGGCAGTAGAACGGCCCGACCGCGGAGGTCGCGGTACCGCAGGCCGAATCGACCTGACCGCGGAACAGCACGAGGCGCGTCGTTTGATACCCGCGCAGCTGGCCGTCGAACGTCTTCTGGACGTCGTCGAATACGAAGCCGATGAACTTCGCGACCTCGTCGTTCCCGGCGTTCTCGGGAGCGCCCTTCTGGGCTGTCGTTCCTCCCGGCGCGCCGCCACCGAGGCACGACAGCGAGTCACCAGAGCACATGCCGCCATACGTCATCGCGCCCACGAGCACGAGCGCGATCAGGATGCCCTTCCATCCGAAGCGACTTCCGACCGCGAGCAAGCTGCCGAGCGGTAGCCCGGCTCCAATGCCGCGCATACCGCCGCCGGACGCTCGACGGTCATCCACGTTCGGGCTTCGATAGTCTTTGTCCCAGCGCATGAGCGGAACCTGTGCAATGCGAGCGCCAGTTGCAGTGCGAGAACATCGCACTCACTCGCCGTGCGTGGCGTACCATTGCTCGGCGGCGGCCTTCTCGGTGGCGCGCCCTGACCCGAGTCGCGCGAAGCCGACGATCGCGCGCTCGACGAGACGACGCGCGCGCGGCCGATCTTCGTTGGAGGATTTCCACAGGATCTCGGCGAGCGCCATCTGCACGACGGGCGTCATGTAGCTGAAGCCGTCGAAGCCGTTGCTCCAGATCGACATCGTCGCGAGCGCTTCCTCGAACACCGTGCGCGCACCCGCGAGGTCACCCGCCGTCACCCGAGCGAGGCCGAGCCAGGCGTCGAGCTCGGTCAGATCTGACTGGCTCTCCCAGATGTGCGGGGCGC
>JACCYD010000027.1 GCA_013696695.1 Deltaproteobacteria bacterium
CGCCTCGAGCGCCCGCGCCTTGTAGATGCCGGACGACACGTGCAGCATGCCGCGCGCTGCGAGACCGAAGTCGATCACGCGCGCGAGCGTACTAGAAGCAGCACGAATCGCGGTAGCCGCACTTCAGACACCGGTAGTGCGCGTGCTCGGGCTGCATCTCGGTGCTGCATGTCGGGCAGATGATCGAGAGGTCGCACTTCTTGGGCTCGGTCTGCGTCCGGGCGAGCAGGGTCTCGAATTCGGCGGCGGGGATCGACCCGCGTGGGAAGTTCTCCATGATCGCCGCTTCTACCCCACGGGTCTGACAGTCACGCCGGCCCGCCTACTTCGAGGTATCGACCAGTCGCTCGGCGGGCACGCGCTCGCCGGTCAACGTCTTCAAGAACTCCACCAGGTCGGCCTGCTGCTGGGTGTCGAGGTTCAGTGGCACGATGAGCGGATCCTTGACGATGCCCGTCGCCCCGACGTCACCACCGCCGACGTTGTAGAAGGCGACCACGTCCGCGAGCGTCGCGAGCTGCCCGGCGTGCATGTACGGCCCCGCCTCGGCGATGTTGCGCAGGCTCTTGGTGCGGAACTGGCCGCGCTGCGATTCGGCCTGCGCCAGCCCGGAGAGCTTGCCCGTCGTGGTGTTGTCACTGAACGCGCCGGCGGTATTGAACGCGCTCGCGAGCAGCGGCACCACGTCGTTGAAGCGCGCGTTGTCGACGGCCGGCACGTTCAAGCCGGTCTGCGGAACGGCGAGCGCGTGAAACTCGTCGTCGGCGAAGTTCGGGCCGATGTGACAGCTGGCGCAATTCGCGAGGAACGTGTGCAACCCGCGCTTCGCCGGTTCGCTGATCGCGTCAAGGTCGCCGGCGACGTAGCGATCGAACGGCGCGTCGCGACTGACGAGCGTGCGGATGTACGCCGCGATCGCCTTGCCGAAGTTCGCGTAGATGCGATTCGCGATCACCCGGTCACCCGCGGCCATCAGCTCGAACGCGCCGTCCGGATCGCCGGCCGCTGCCTTGGGCTTGCCGCTCGCCGGGAACCGCGCCGCATCTCCCGCCGCGGGATCGAGCGCAGCGTCGAGCGGCACCGGAAAGATCGCGTCGTATTCGGTGCGGTACTTGTTGAACAGCATGTGCACCACCTCGAGCCGGGTGCTCTTCATCGTCGTCGCGCCCTCGGCGACGGCGAGCGACAGCGACCACTGCGAGTCGAACCGGCCGCCCCAGTTCGTCCACGCGTAGAACGAAGAGTTGACGAGGCCGAGCGAGTTGCGCGTCATGAAGTTGGTGCCGAGCGACACGTTGCCCGGCTTGGAGCGCCGATCGTCGAGCGCATCGCTGCCCACCGAGTGGCAGCTGTGACACGACACCTTTCCCGTCGCTCCCACCGCACCCAGACCGCCATTGGTGCCGTTATCGCCGACGGTGAGCGCGCCCGAGTACGACTTGTCGAAGAACAGCATCTGGCCGAGTGCTGCCGCGGCCGCGTTATCCGCGAACGCGTTCGTCGGATCCGCGGGCACCGCCCCGAGCGGCGTCAGCTGCGCGAGCAACGCCTTCTCGGCATCGGTGAAGACGTCGACGCCCGCCGGACCGTCGGGCTCGGCCGAGTCCGGCAGCGGTGGTGGTGAATCGGGGATCGGGTTGGAACCGCTGTCGTCGCCGCATGCGGCGAGCGTGAGGAACAGGAACGCCAGCTTGGATGGATCTCGCATGCGCCGGCCTCGTTCACGATCGAGACCAGCTCAACTACGTGGTTTTGCGTGGCGTTCCCCGGCAGGGCTGCCAGCAAGCAAGATTTGCCGGCCGAATCAGCCTGCGTCAATTCAAGCCGGCGTGGATGCCGGCCGCGTCCAGCGTCGGCTCGTCCTGGATCTTGGTTCCGGTCGCGCGCATCTCGCCCTCGATCTCCTGGAGCCCCGCGCACTCGATGCGTACGCCATCGCCCTCGTGGAGCACCTGCATCCACGCATCGGCGAAGTCGAGGTCCATCAAGATCTCGACGTGCACCGTCCCCGCCTCGGCCTCGGTCGAACCGATCCGGCGCCACGGCGACAACTCGAGGCACAGGAACATGTTCTGCCGATCGAGCT
>JACCYD010000029.1 GCA_013696695.1 Deltaproteobacteria bacterium
AGCTCGCGGCGCGTGGCCTCGATCCCCGCACCGAGCCCGTCGCCTGACGCGAAGCGCGCCGCTTGCCGAACAGCTTCTCGGCGCCGGCGACCAGCGCGATCGCGGGGTGTGCAAGCCGGCGCTCGACGGTGATCGCGTAGTAGCGCACGCGCATCGACTTGATCGATCCGGCGCGCACCATGCCGCGAGGGCGATCGCCCTCGAGATCTGGATCTGCATACAGCCCCGCGCCCGCCGCGGCGAACCGTGCGAGCAGTGCAGCGTCCTCGAGCTCGGCCACGATCCGCGGCTTGATGCCGTGATCGACGAACCAGGCGTCGAGCTCGCGACGAAGCCCGGTGCCGGAGAGCGGCATCAGGAACGGCGCACCATCGAGCGATCGCGGAAAGCCGGCGCGCAGCTCGTGCGCTAGACGACGCACGCCCCACACCGCGACGCCGACTTCACCCAGCAGGTGATCGTGTGCGGTGGGCGCGTGTGACGGTGCATCAGAGATCACGACGTCGAGCGTGTGCGACGCGAGGTCGGCGAGCAGCCGGCTCGGCGTGTCCTCGTGACAGGCGATCTGGATCCTCGCCGCAACCGCCCCTTCGAGGATCTGATACGCGACGTGTTTCGGAACCGCATCGCTGAGGCCCACGGCGAGGCGCAACGGTCGGCCGACGCGATTGCCGCGCACCGTCTCGAGGAGCTGTTCTCCGAGTGCGAAGATCTCGTCAGCGATCACGAGCGTCGACTTCCCGAGCTCGGTGAGCTCGAGGCCGCGCCCGGCTCGCCGGAACAGCTCCTCGCCTAGCTGATCCTGGAGCTCGCGAAGCTGTCCCGAGACCGTGGGCTGCGTCACCCGCAGCCGCTTCGCCGCGCGCGACACGCTGCCCTCGTGGGCGACCACCCAGAAGTACCGGAGGTGGTGGTAGTTGAGCACCTGGCTATTATATCGGTTTTGTCGATATATCGAGTCGATTTATCGATTTGTGCGAGCTGACGGTCGGCCGCATTCCTGTCCTTCATGACTTTCAAGCGCGCGCTGGCCTGGTCGGCAGCATGGTTCGCCCTCGCGATGGTGTTCGGGGTGGGCGTCACGGTGGCCCGCGGCGCCGACACCGGCGTCGAGTTCTTCACCGCCTATCTCGTCGAGCAGGCGCTGTCGATCGACAACCTGTTCGTGATGATGCTGGTGTTCTCGCGGCTCCGCATCCCGCAGCAAGCCCAACATCGCGTCCTGATGTGGGGCATCGCCGGTGTCGTGCTGCTGCGTGGCGTGATGATCGTCGGCGGCACCGCGTTGATCGGCACGTTCCACGCGCTGACCTACGCACTCGGCGCCTTGCTGCTGGTCGCGGCCTACAAGCTAGCGCGCGAGCTCGGCGAGCCGGCGGCGGACGCACCACCGGGCGCACCACCCGGCGCGTCTCGCGTGCGCTCGCTGGTAGCGCGCGTGTTTCCCCTCACCGATCAGCTGTCGGGCTCGCGGTTCACGCTCGTGATCAACGGCGTGCGGCACGCGACGCCCTTGCTCGTCGCCCTCGTCACCATCGAGATCGCCGACGCGATCTTCGCGCTCGATTCGATCCCCGCGGTGCTCGGCGTCACGACCGATCCATTCGTGGTGATGACCTCGAACCTGTTCGCGGTGCTCGGCCTGCGATCGCTGTACTTCGCACTCGCCGGGTTGCTCGATCAGCTGCGCTACCTCAAGCACGGCCTCGTCGGCGTGCTCGCGATCATCGGCACCAAGATGGTCGTCGCGGCCGTGTGGCCCACGCCGGCGTGGCTGTCGCTCGTGCTCGTCACGCTGACTCTCGGCGGCGCCATCGTGGCGTCGCTCGTCGCTCGCACTCCCTCCACCGAAAGGACACTCGATGCTGAACAATCGTGACTACACCCTGATCCTCGACAAGAGCGGCAGCATGGCCACCAAGGATCAAGCCGGCGCGCGCAGCCGGTGGACCACCGCCCGCGAGAGCACCGAGGCATTCGCGCGCCGGTGCGAGGACCTCGACCCCGACGGGCTCACGCTCTACGTGTTCGCGAGCAGATTCCGCCGCTACGAGCGCGTCACCGCGGATCGCGTCGGCGCGGTGTTCGTCGAGAACGAGCCGTGCGGCGGCACCGACCTCGCGGGCGTGCTCGAGCACGCGTTCGATTCGTACTTCGAGCGCAAGTCCGGCACCGCGGCGCGCCCGGAGACCATCCTGGTCATCACCGACGGCGCGCCCGATGACGACAAGGCCGTGATGCGCACGATCCTCAGGGCGTCCAAGCGAGTCCAGCGCCAGGACGAGCTCGCGGTCACGTTCATCCAGATCGGCACCGATGCCGGCGCGCGCCGGTTCCTCAAGATCCTCGACGAGGAGATGGTCCGCGCCGGCGCGCCGTTCGACATCATCAGCACCGTCAACCTCGACGAAGCCGAAGGCGTGGGGCTCACCGAGGTGTTGCTCGGCGCGCTGGTCGGGCGCGCGGCTTAATCGCGACGCCGCTTGTCCTCGTCCTCGTAGCGGATGAGGAGGTGGACCTCGCTACCGGGCAGCGACAGCGGCGCGAACCACATCACGAGCTCGAGCGCCGGCTGATCGGCGCCGCGAAACACGCGCGCGCGGCGCTCCTGCGGCTTGCCGCTCTCGTACGTGGTCACGATGGTGCGGAGCAGCGCCGGGAACACCACCGACAGCTCGGTATCGGAGATGTGCCTGCCTTCGATGCCCGCCTCGGCGGCCCCGACGAGCTGGCAGAACGCGGTGTTAGCGAAGGCGATGTCGCCGGCGAACGAGATCAGCGCCTGCGGCAAGCGCGACTTGTCGAAGGCCGCGGACAGCGCGGTCTCGCGCGGGTTCTCGACCTTCAACGGCAACCGCCTGCGCTGGGTCAGCGCGAGCATGTCCATCACGGTGTTGAGCTCGTAGCGGAACGCTGCGGCCGACGCGTGACGATCGCCGAGATTTTTCGCGAGCGCGCGCATGATCAGCGCGGCGAGCGCGTCGTCGATCGGTGCACCACGCGCCTCCGCGAGGGGCGCGGGCTCTTCGTGCATCTGCTTCATCAGCACTTGCATGATCTCGCCGTCGTGCGGGAACACCCCGGACAGCATCTGGTAGCCGAGCACGCCGATCGCGTAGATATCTCCCGCCACCGTCGGCGGCCCGCCCGCGACGCGCTCGGGCGCCAGGTAGTGCGGGCTGCCGCTGATCCGACCATCGCTCGAGGCC
>JACCYD010000035.1 GCA_013696695.1 Deltaproteobacteria bacterium
GAACAGACGCGTCGTGCTGCGGTCTCGCTGCGTTTCAACTGGCTGCTCGAGCAGCCGCATCTCGTGGTTGACGTGGCGATCAGTCGAGGTAGCAACGTTTCTCGTCGGAGTTGCTCGATGTTCGCGAAACTTCTCGAGCGCGATCGAGGCACGCAGCGTGCACTACCCTCCGACATGCACGGAACGACAACACTGGAGACGATCAACGGGGAGCAATTCGCTACCGTGACGGATCTGCTCCTGTTTCGTGCACGCACGACGCGGCGCCGGTTCTCGACGAACAAGGCCGCGTTCGCGAACGACGTTCGGATTATTTCGCGCGAGCCTGGCTCGCGCGGTACATGGGAGCGCGGCAACGAGGCGCGCGCGAGCGTTGCTCTCCGTCGGAGCCGCCCGTCGATCCCGTCGCTCGTCGCACATCCGCGGGTCTCGCAGCAGACGACGTCGCGCGACCCCGACCACACGTTGTTCGTTCGCGCTCGCAAGCTCGGAACGAGCACGACCAGCGCCGCAGTTGTCGCGACCGCCTTCGCGATCGCGATTCTCCTCACAACGTTTCTCTCCTAGCCCGGTAAGTGTTTCACCAGACAACCAGTTCGTCTTCGGCGAGAACGATCGAGATGTGGTGACTCGATCGAGGGTGTGGCTCGGAATGGGCCCCGGGCCACACCCATCTCGCCGAACTTTTTTCCGCGCGTGCGATCAGAACGTCATCGTGACGATCGCGCCGCCGCCGAGCTACCCACAATTTACTGGGGGTCCATCAGATCGGGCTGGAGCTTGATCGACAGGTTGACCACCGGGCGTTGTGTGGTGGCGAGGACCTTGAAGCGCTGGGGCTTGCGCTCCGTCGAGATCACCTCGATCCAGAGCTCTTGGTTCAGCACCAGCTCGCGCTCGAAGTGTCGACCTCTACCGGCGACCCGTCCGTTGATCCTGATCGACGTGGCCCTACCGGCATCGAGGATGTCGAGCACGAGGCGAGCACGAGGGCGGGGCGGGGGACGGTCCGGAATGGGCGGCGGGCGCATCACGCCGGCATCGAGCGACGGCATCACGGTGGCGGCATCGGCGGTGACGCTGGCGGCATCGCTGATCGCGGCCGCGGCGTCCGCGGTTGCAGGCACGGCCGCTGCATCGGCGATCGTCGCCTCGGCGTCGGGCGTCATCGCGACCGCGGAGTCAGGTATCAGCAGTCCACCGGCGCCGGCGTCGTTGGCATCGATCGTTACAACGACCGCGGCGTCGACCGTCTCGCTGGTCGCCATCGTCCTGACGAGGATGAACGACAGGATCATCGCGACGCCGAGCACCACGACGGACACGCCGATCCACAGCCCGCGCGATCGCGGCACGGTGACCGCATCGCGCTCGGTGTGCTCGCTGGGCGGCATCGTGACGATCGGCTCGACCGACGTATGCGCACCCGACATCGGCTCGTTGCCAAACGTCGCCGTCCCGGATGAATGGACCGGCGTCATCACCGCTGCAACCGGCCGGGGAGCGATCGGCTCCATGATCGACGGCGTCATCGGCGGCGGCGTCAGCGGTGCCGGCGCCGTAACTGGCCCGCGCGGCTGAGCGGCTCTGTCGCCGTACGACAGCGTCAGCGCATCCTCGAGCTGGATCGGGCCCTGCTTCATCCGATCGATGATCAGTGCGACATCGCCGAGCGTCGGCCGGCGCGCGGGCTCCTTGTCGAGCATCGCGACCACGAGCGAGTCGAGCTCTGCCGAGATCGTCGAGACGATCGATGATGGCTTCGGTGGCGCCTCCATCAGGTGCTTCGCGATCATCTCCATCGCGTTGTCGGCGACGAACGGTGGCCGGCCGGTCAGCATCTCGAACGTGATGCCACCGAGCGCGTAGATGTCGGCGCGTGCGTCGATGGTGTGGCCCTTTGCCTGTTCCGGGGCGATGTATTGCGGCGTCCCGACCATCACGCCGCTCTTGGTCTGCTCGACCCGGTGATCTGCCTTCGCGAGCTTCGCGATGCCGAAATCGAGGAGCTTGACGATCGGCTTCTCGCCGGCGACCTCGACCAGGAAGATGTTGTCGGGCTTGAGGTCGCGATGGATCACGCCCTTGGCGTGCGCCGCATCGAGTGCGCGGGTGAGCGGCTTCAAGATCTCTCTGACCTCGGACGAGGCGAGCGGACCGCGTGCGATGCGTTCGCGGAGCGTCTGGCCGATCAGGAGCTCCATGACGAAGTAGCAGCGGCCGTCGGGCATCTCGCCGAACGCGAAGATGTCGACGATGTTCGGGTGCCCGATGGTGTTGACGACCTTGGCCTCGTCGACGAATCGCTGGATGTTGAACGGATTCGACAGCTCCTTCTTGAGCACCTTGACCGCGGCGCGCTTGCCGATCTTCGGATGTATGGCCGTGAACACATCGCCCATGCCGCCGCCACCGAGGAACTTCTCGATCCGGTACTCGCCGAGCTGGGTTCCCGGTGCGAGCTCGTAGACGCCACGAACGAGCCCCGTCTCGTCGCCGACCGGGCCCACCACGTTGGTGGGTTCGTCAGCGCCGTCTACTCCATTTAGCGCTCCCTTGCGCTTCCCAGGGGGGACCGGCTCCAAGCGGGGATCAGTGTATCGCGGGCCTTGGGGCTCGGGCAGCTCGATCTGCCGACGTGCGAGCCGCAAACTTCGCCACCGCGAGGGGCGCAGGCTACGATCGCCACGTGCAGTGCCCGTATTGCACCGGCGATTCGAACGTGACCGAGACCCGGGTCACCGCCGATGGCTTGCGTCGTCGTCGCGTCTGCGCCGTGTGCAAGCGCCGGTTCACGACGTACGAGAAGCTCGGCGCACCGGGTCTCAAGGTGACGAAGCGCGATGGTTCGAGCGAACCCTTCGATGGCGACAAGCTACTCGCCGCACTTCGCCGCGTGTGTGCGCATCGCACGAGCGTCAGCGGCGACGATCTCCGGCGGATCTCGCGTGACATCGAAGCGACGCTGGTCGACAGCGGACGCAAATCGGTGGCATGGAGCGACATTGTCACCCAGGCGCTGACGCGGCTGGAGAATGTCGACCCGGTGTCGGCGCACCGCCTCGCGGCGAACTACACCGACGAGAGTGGCGCGATGCGCTTCGATCGCGAGCGTACAGGGACGCTGCAGCCGCCACCGCAGCTCGGCCTGCCGCTCGCGACTGACGAAGATTAGCTGCCGCTCGTCGGTAACGTGCGCGTCAGCTCCCAGGTGACACCGCGCTCGCGCAGCTCCGCGGTGTACACGGAGTCGCGATCGAGCCGCCGCGCGAGCCCGGTGGCCACGGCCGTCGCGAGCACGAGCGGCAACACGACCGCGTAATCGCCCGACACTTCGAACGCGAGCACCGCGGCCATCAGCGGCGCGTGCGTGGTGGCAGCGACGGCGGCCGCCATACCGACGAGGGCGTAGCCACCCGGCGAGCTGACGGCGAAGCCGAGCGCGTCGAGCCCGTTTCCGAACAGGTAGCCGACGCAACCGCCGATCAGCATCGACGGTGTGAACACGCCACCGGGATTTCCCGCTGCGACCGACGACGCGGTGGCGACCATCTTGGCGAGCAGCAGCCAGCCGACGAACGCGAGCGTCAACGAGTGATCGAGGATCGCGCCGAGGGGCTCGTAGCCATTGCCGGCGACGCTCGGCATCGCGGCGACGATCGCACCGGCGCCCAGGCCCCCGGCGGCCTGTCGCCACGGCGACGGGATGCGCTTGAACAACCGTGCGGCGTATTGCACGAGGCGGGTGAACGCCCACGCGACGAGCGCGCAAACAGCGCCCAGTGCGGCGTACGCGATCAGCTCGCGCAGATCGGCGAGCACGAACATGCGCTGGCCGTAGATCGGGCCCTCGCCGACGAGCCACCGCGACATCGCCGTCGCGATCACCGTCGCGATCAGGGTCGGCACGACGGTCTCCATCACGATCACGCCGACCACGACCTCGAGCACGAACACCACCGCTGCGAGTGGCGTGTTGTACGCGGCGGCGAACCCGGCGGCGGTGCCGGCGGCGATCAACACGCGGCGCTCGTGGGTGCCGAGTTTCAGCCACTCTCCAACGTCGTCGCCGGTGGTGCCGCCGAACTGGATCAGCGGACCCTCGCGCCCGAGCGAGCCGCCGGTGACGATCGCGCACCACGAGGAAGCAGCGCGCAGCAGCGCCGCCCTGAAGGACAGACGAATGCGGCCGATCGCGACGGCCTCGATCACTCCACCCACCCCACTACCACCCGTCGTGTGCCGCGCGGCGAGCAGCACCAGGATGCCGGCGGCGAGGCCGCCCGCGGCCGGTAGCAGCACGCACGCCCACCACGGTGCGAGCTCCATCGCGGCGACAACATCGTGTGCCCCGGCGGCGAGCTCCCAGGTCCATGCGAGGGTCCAGCGAAACGCGATCGCGAAGCCCGTTGCGATCACCGCGACCAGCGCGATGCCGAGCGCGTATCGCGGCGTCCACCGGGTCGTTACCGACACTGGTACTTCGCCATCAAGCTCGGTGCGCCGCCGGTATCGGACATCCGATAGATCACGTCGCCGCGCGCGGCGATGGTTTCCGGAAAGCCGATGCCGAGCTCGCCGATGTGCTCGACCCGCGCCTGCGCCGGATCGCTCCAGCCCGTGACGCGATAGACGCGACCGCGCTCGAACAGGTTCGAGCCGACGACCAGCGTGCCGGTTTCGGAGAACGCGCAATCCGCGATCCGTCCGCTCTCCGCGGTGATCGGGATCGCCGCGCTGCGATCGACGGCGAGCTTGCCGCCCTTGTCGATCACGCAGTACAGCGTGCCATCGGTCTTCGACGCGACGAAGCCGAGGCAGCGACCACTGGGCGCTGGCGCGAGGCACAGCCCTTCGTAGTCGCGACCACAGTTCGACTTGCGCTCGCTGCACACCATGCCGGGCGCGTCGCGATCGGCGGGCCCCTTGTCGGGCAGATCGACAGGGCCGAGCGCGTACGGGCCGTCGACGAGCGTGAAGCCCGATGCGCCGCGCTCCCAGACGCGGATCCAGCCCGAGGACGTCACCGCGACCAGCTTGCCATCGCGGATCGCGACGCCTTCGAGATCGTCGCTACCGCCGCGGCCGGTGCGATCACCGAGCGGCAGCGTGCCTTGCTCTCGGGTGTCACCGGTGTCCGGATCGATGATCGCGAACGCGCCGTCGTTGCCGGAGTCGCTGATCACGACGAGCCCGAGCTTGCCGTCGATCGTCATCCACGCGGCGCCCGATGCCTCGGGGACCGGTGTCGATGGCGCGAAGGGCAGGACGTCGCACGTGATCTTTGCACCCGTCGGTTTCGAGGCAGGTTCGGTGGCGCTTCCAGAAGCCACCTGCGACGAACCCGACACGACTGGTCCGGCCTCTGGCGAGCCGCGCCCACCACATCCCACGGAGACCACGGAGACCACGGAGACCACGGAGATCGCGATGATGCCCGCGATTCGCCGCCCGTGGGTCGAGCTCGCGAGGCGGGACATGCCGCGACTCTGTCACGAACCGGCGAACGAGTGAGCGTCTGTGATCGAGGGACTTGGGCGACCACCGGCGAACGGGCTATAGGGGACGCTCGGATGTCGTGCTGTGCGTAGCTCTGAGCGGACCCATCATCGAGCCCGTCGGTGCGAACTCGGGACGTGCGTGCGTGGTGATCCGGTTCGCATCGCCGGAGGATCGCGACGCGCGGATGCTCGCGATCCAGGACATCGTCCGCGAGGTTCACAAGCTCGACACCGTTCGCAGCTATCGCCTGGTGATCACCGGACGGGCCGCGGCCAACCGCTGGTCCGATGCGATCGCGGTCCCGCTGCGCCGCGCGGGCTTCCGGATCCATCTCGAGTCGAGCGGCACGCACATGGTGCTCGGCGCGGTCGACTGGCACGCGATCACGCCGGTGCGTGGCACCGCGGCGGTCAATCAGCATGCCGATGAGGTGCGCGTCGTCGTCGACCCGACCACCGAAGCGCACGAGCTCGATCAATACGCGGCGCGCTGGCGCTGCGATCACTACCTCGTGCAACCGCGCAGCCTCGACGACGTCGCGCATTGCGCGCAGCTCGTCGCGCAGCGGCCGCGCTGGCGGCTCGCCGTCGATCTACGCGAGGTGATTCCACTGCCGTCGCGGTTGTCGGCGATAGGCTCGCGGCTCGACGCGCAGCCGGCGGCCGAGGCCGAGACCGGGCTGCTCGCGTAAATCCCGCGCTACCGGCCGCGATCCGAGCCCCACAACATCACGTGGAGCCGGGTGCCGAACCGTAGGCCGTGCTGCTGGCAGAGCGGTACCAGCCAGCGCGAGCTGTCGCCGAGCTTCGCGGGCTCGGTGGCTTCGGGCATCACGATGATGCGATCGCGCGGCAGGGCGAACGCCTTCGCGATCGATTCGATCTCGTCGAGATCCGCGGGGCCACACGCGACGAACTTGAACGTCGCATTCGGCAGTGACGCGAATCTGATGAGAGGGCCGGTGCGCAGGCGCGCCGACTTCTTGTTGCCAGAGCTCTCGAGCTTTGGCGACACGTTCCATTGATCGACGACAGCGGCGAGCGCAGCAGCAGGCTCGATCGCACCGTTGGTCTCGATCTCGATCCGGAAGCCGCGTTCGCGCAGCCGGCCGGCGAGCGCGGCAAGATCGTCCTGGTGGAGCAGCGGCTCGCCTCCCGTCAGCACCGCGTTCCGGATCGACTCACCTGCGAGAGCGAGCACCCTGGCGAGCACGTCGTCGACGGGGAGCACCATCGTCTCGGCGTTGCGGTCGTAGCGCTCCCAGTCCCACGTGTACCGGGTGTCGCACCAGGTGCAGGTCAGATTGCACTCCGCGACGCGCACGAACACGCTCGGCACGCCGACGGAAAAGCCCTCACCCTGCACGGATGCGAAGACCTCTGGCTCGCCGGTCGCCATGCGGCTCAACAGCATCGCGTCAGCTTAGCGCTAGCTGGCGCGGGTGATGCAACCGAGAGTGGCATGGCGAAGCAACGCTCCATGAATCCCGACATCGGCGGCGAGCCCGGCAACGACCAGCAGGCCCCGCGCCGCGATCGCGAGGACACCGGCGCTGGTCTCGGCACGCGGGTCAAGGCCAAGAATCAAGGCCGCCACGGAAATCGCTCGACCGGTCGCAACGGTCGCCCGGAAAAGGGCGACAAGTCGCGAAGCCCGAAGAAGTGATGCCGCACAGCAAGCCGGCCCGCCGTGCGCCAACGCCCGCACCTGTTCCCTCGCCGCCATCCCGCAAGCTGCCTGTCCCCGAGGACGACAACGTCGTGCGCGAACAGCAGAGCAAGAGCAAGGTCCGCCCCGACGGCCCCGGCGACCAGACGTCGCCGGTAAGCCCGACGAAGCGATCGACGCGGCGCTAGAAGCTGCAGACGTATGACAGCACCAGGCCGCACGGGCGATCGTCCCAGCTGCCGCCCCTGGCGCCTTCGATCACGAGGCAGTCTTCCTGCCCGTTGCCATCTCCGTTGTTCGGCTCGCCGGCGCGAAAGTTGGTGAACGCGAGCGGCGTGTTGTCGGGCCACAGAAACGTCGCCTCGGTGACAGCGTCGGTGGCGCCGAGCCACGAGTCGAGTCCGATGATCAGCGACTGCACTGTCGTGTTGCCGGCGGCGGAGTTGATGATCGCGAGGTTCATGTCCTCGGCTCCGCAGGCGAGCTGCGCCGCGGCGCGCGTCTTTCGGGTTGCGGCCGCGCGAAACGCGACGAAGCAGTTGCCCTCGCCATCGGTCGAGCTCGCATCACCGCCGATGCACGGGCGCGGTGCGTCCGGCGCGGTATCCGGTGGTGGTGAGATCACCTGCGCGTCGTCGAGTGGCGGCGCTTGCTCGGTGATCCCAGCGTCCGGCGCGACGACGCAGAAGCCTTGATCGCACGTGCGACCGCCTTCGCAGTCGGCTGTGACGCCGCAGAGCAGCGCATCCGATGGCCTCGGGAAACAGCCTGCGAGCACGACGAGCAAGACCCAGCGCATCCGAGAGATCCATCGCTCAGGTCAGGCGATGTATTCCGTCGGTAACTCTGCGGTGTGCGCGGACAAACCGGCGGGAAGCTTCGCGACCGCCCGGCGTAGCTAGCTGACTAGCGCCATGAACTGGGCTTCGTCCAGGCACTGCGTTCCGTACTTCTTCGCCTTCTCGGCCTTCGACGATCCCGAATTCGGATCGGCCATGACGAGGAACTGCAGATCCTTGGTGACCCCCGATAGCAGCGTGCCACCGCGCGACTCGACCATCTGCTCGAGCTCCTTGCGCGGACGGCCGAGCGAGCCGGTGAAGCAGAACGTCTTACCGGCGAGCGGACCGCCGGCGGCCTTGGTCACCGGCACGACGCCGACCGCGAGCAGGCGCTTGATCTCGGCCTTGCGTGACTGCAAGCCCTCGAACACGGCCTTGCCCTTCGCGGGGCCGACACCGGGGATCGCGGCGAGCTCGGCTTCTTTGGCCGCCTGGATCTTCTCGAGGGTCTCGAGCTTCGAGGCGATCGCCTTCGCCGTCTGCAAGCCGAAGTTCTCGATGCCGAGGGCGGCGAGGAACTTCGGCAGCGACAGCGGTAGCTGGGCCTTCAGGTTGTCGAGGACCTTGGTCGCGATGATCATGCCGCGACGCTCGAGCCCGGCGATCTGCGCCGGCTCGAGCTTGTAGAGATCGGCGGGCTCGCACACCAGGCCGGCCTCGACGAGCTGGTTGATGAGCTTGTCGCCCCACTCGAGCACGCCGAGCGCATCGATCCAGTTCTCGATCCGGCCCTCGATCAGCGCCTGGCACTCGCTGTAATTGCGGCACGACAGGTACTCGCCGACCTTCTCGAGCTTCGACTTGCAGGTGCCGCAGTTACCCGGCGCCTTCGCCGCTTTGCCCGCCGACTTCACGACTTCTTCGACATACGGGATGACATCGTTGCGCCGCGAGATCAGGACGTCGTCGCCGATGCCGATGCCGAGCGCGGCGACATTGCCCGCGTTGTGGAGCGACGCGCGCTGCACCATCGCACCGGCGAGCTGCACGGGCGCGACGATCGCGACCGGTGTGACGCGGCCCGACGAGCCGGTCTCCCAGATGATGTCGAGCAGCTTGGTGACCTTCGCCTGCGACGCGAACTTGTACGCGATCGCCGCGCGCGGCCGGTTGCCGAGCTCGCCGAGCATGTGCTGGACGCGAACGTCGTGCGCGCGGATGACCAACCCGTCGATCTCGTAATCGAGCTTGGCGCGGCGCGACTTCGCGTAGTCGGCGTGAATCTTTTGCGCGCCCTCGAGATCGACAGGCTCGCCGAACGGAACGATCAGGCCGAGCTCCTCGAGTCGCTTGAACTTCGCGGTCTCCGTTGGAAGCTCCTCTCCATCGAGGTCATAGAACATGACGGTGAGGTGCTCGCAGCCCTGGCCGTCGAAGCGCTTGCTCGTGCCCGACGCCTGGTTGCGCGGGTTCGCGGCGCCCGGGAACGCCTTCTTCATGTCCGACAGCTTGAGGATGATCTCGCCGCGCACGGTGATCGACACCGGCTTCTTGAGCTTCGGCGGCACGCCCTTCATGCGCTTCGCGTTCGCCAGGATGCGCTCGCCGATCTGACCATCGCCGCGGGTGATCGCGTCGGCGAGCTTACCCTTGTCGTAGGTCACCGCCAGCGACAGCCCGTCGAGCTTCTCGGTGACGAACAGATCCTTGGTGATCGCCTTGAGCTTGTCCTTCTTGCCGAGCTCGTCGCAGCGCGCGGCCCACTGGCGAAACTCTTCCTCGCTGACGGCCTTGTTGAGCGAGCCCATCGGGATCGCGTGATTCGCTTTCTCCCACGAGGTGACGGCCGCGGCCGGCGCACCGACGGTCACGAAGAACGCGTGATCGGGTGCGAGCTCGCGCAGCTCGTCTTCGAGTGCGTCGTACGCGGCATCACTCACCAGCGGCGCGTCGTTGTAATACGCATCCTTGTACTTCTGGAGCAGCGCGACGAGCTCGGTGACTTTCCCGCCGGGCTTGGCCCCCGAAGACTTGGTGAGCTTCTTGGGAGCGGTCGTCTTCTTGGCAGCGGACGCTTTCGTCATCGCCGCGATCTTTACACCCGCGCAGCTACGTCGGGTTGAAGGACATCGGATACCGCACGGTCGTCGGGGCCGCTTTCGGAAACGCGACGCGGCGCACCACGCCGGCGACACAGCTCCCGGTCGAGCCGAGGCCCGCACCGTCGGAGGTGATCACCTTGCCGTCCTCGCCGATCGTCAGCTCGACGACGATGTCGCCCCGCTGCGAGTTACCTGCGCGCTCGTAGCAGCCAAGGATCGCCTCGTCGTAGCGCGTGATCGCACCGCGCACGACATCGCGATCGAGCCCGCCCTTCGCGGTGCAGGCGCCGGCGCAATGCGCGACGCGCGGTTGCGGGCGAGACGCGACCTCGCCGGGCAACGCGTAGTGCTCGCCACCGGCGCGTCCCTTCGACACCGTCGCGTAGCGCCCCGTCTCGACGGAGTTGAACCGTGGATCCTTCGTCGGATCGAACCGCCGCCCGCCGCCGAAGCCGTTTTGCTCCGCCTCGTGGTCGCGATAGACCGGCCCGACGTCGGAGAGCTCGTGTGCGATGTCCTTGGTCCCGGTGATCGCGCGGAAGTCTTCGGCGCGGATGCCGCTACCGAGGAGGCCGGCCTTGCGGGCACCCGCGACGGCGCGCGCGAGACGACGAGCCGGCTCGACGGTGGGCTCGGCCGCGGCCGGTTGCTCTGGCG
>JACCYD010000039.1 GCA_013696695.1 Deltaproteobacteria bacterium
GCCTCGACCGGTCGACCCGCCGCCAGCAACGCGAAGGCGAGCGCCGCGGACGAGAGCGCGATGTCGAGCTGCCCCGACGCGGCTCGTTCGGCGAGCAGGCCCTCGGCAAGCGCCTCGTCGATCCGACGCGTCGCGAGCAAGGTGCGGCAGAGATAGCCGTGCGACGCGGCTTCGAGTCGTTGATCCCCGGCGCGCGCGAACGCCTCGATAGCCTCGCGTTGGACGGCTTCGGCTTCGCCGTGGTTGCCGCGATAGTGGAGGACGAGGCCGAGGTTGAGGTTGGCGATCGCGAGGATCATCGGCGCATCCGGCGTCCGGGCAAGCGCGCGGAGCTGGAGCTCGGCCGCCGCGAACGCACCGAGCTCGCTATGGACCAACGCGACCGCGATGGCTTGATATTGCGCGTCGCGCGTGTTGCCGGCCGCGAGATAATCCTCGACGGCGGCCGCGTTCATTTCGAGCGCGGTCTCGAGATCGTCATCGATCTGTCGGCGGTGTGCGATCGCCTCGAGCACGGCGCCGCGAACGTTGTGGCCGGTGAGTGGATCGCGCGCGACGGCCGCCAGCGGCTCGAGCAACCGATCCGCGATCGCGTACTCCGACAGGTACATCAGCCGGACCGTGACGCGCACCCACGCCAGGATGGAGCGCTCGCACTCGACGGCGAGGCCAGCCGCCTCTAGCTGATCCGCCAGCTCGATCACGCGATCGTGTCTGCCGAGCGAGGTCAGGACGCTCGCCATCATGCCGACGGCGTCGTGCCACGCCGGCGATCGGACCCGCAGCAACCGCAACGCGTGGTCGCCCGCGCGTTCCCCGGCGACCAGATCGTTGCGCCACTCGTGCGCCTCGAGCTCAGCGGCGTAGAGCTCGCCCGAGATCTCGGGATTGCCGCTGCATGCCAGGCCGCGCTCGACGCGTAGCAACGTCCCTTCGAAGTCGTTCGCGGCGAGTGCTTGCTTGGCGGCACGCACGTACCAGCGAGCGGCGTTCGTCGAGTCGTCGCCCGCGGCGTAGTGCTCGGCGAGCGTCATCGCGTCGCGCTCCCCGTGGGTCTCGAGCCAGTGGCCGGCGAGCCGGTGGCCGAGCGAGCGATCGGCCTCGGTGAGCAGCGAATAGGCGGCGTCGCGCACGATCGCGTGGCGAAACCGAAACTCGCTCTCACCGGGGAACCGGCTCTCGCCGCGCGGCTCGATCAGCTCGTCCTCGACCAGACCTTCGAGCCATGCACCGTCGCGCCCGCTCAGCGCATTGACGCCACCGACCCAGAACAACCGGCCGAACACGCTCGCGGCGCGCAGCGTGCGGCGAGCGTCGGGATCGAGCGCGTCGAGGCGCGCCTGTACCATCGCGAGCACGGTGGATGGCAGCGCGTCGCGCTTGCCGGCGGCGACCGCGCGGATCAATTCCTCGAGGTGAAACGCGTTGCCGCCCGCGAGCTCGATCATCCGCTCGACGAGCGTCGGCTCGACGTCGCCGAGCACCGTGCGGATCAGCTTCTCGCATGCGCGCGGCGCGAGATCGCCGACCTGGACGTGCGTGGTGTGGTGGTAGGCCCACACGCTCGGGAACAGCTGCTTGACCTCGGGACGCGCGAGCCCGATCACCACCAGTGGCAGCTGGTTTGCCCGACGCAGCGCCGACGTCATGAACTTGATCGTGCCGAGGTCGCCCCACTGCAGATCCTCGAGCACCACGATCACCGGATGTGCCTTGCACTCGGCGACCACAAAGTCTTCGAACGCCTTGCGCATGAGGTCGTTCAACATCGCGGTGTCCTGCCGCGCAGCTCGCAACAGCTCGCTCGGGATCGCCGCTTCGCAACCGAGTAGCTCGCCGAGGAACTCGCCGACGCGCACGCGATCGGCGACCGATACGTGGCGCGCGACCCGGGCTCGCAACTTGTGCGCGCTCACCGCCGGCCGCTCGCCGTCGAGCATGCCGCAGACCTGCCGCATCATCTGCGCGAGGATGTAGAACGCCGAGCCCGCGCTCGACGGATCGCCACAACCGATCCAGACGTCGACGTTGGTGTGCCGTTGCAACAGCTCGGTCACCAACCGTGACTTACCCGCGCCTGGCTGGCCGGTGACCAGCACGGCATGCGCGACCCGATCGGTGACGGCTTCCGCGAGCACACCGTCGAGCAGTGCGAGCTCGCGCTCGCGCCCGACGCACACCGTCGGCACGCCGAGCAAACACCGTCCGGCCTCGACGATGCTGCGCTCGCCACGCAGCACCAGGCCGGCCGCATCGCCACCGATGTCGAACCGTTGATCGAGTAGCCCCGCGGTGGTCTCGTCGACGTGGATCGAGTTGTCGACGGGTGCACCCGGCACATCGCGCTCGGAACGCGAGCGCGCCAGGATCTGCACGGCGCGATCGATCACCTCGCCCACCGGCGAGTGACCTGCGATCGCGCCGCGTCCGGTCGCCAGCGCCATTCGCACGTGCGGGCGCAGCTTGCGCAACGCGAGCGCACAGCGGGCTGCCTGGGCTGCCTGGTCGGTGGCCGCGCCCTTGCCGGCGAG
>JACCYD010000056.1 GCA_013696695.1 Deltaproteobacteria bacterium
GCACCTGTAGCTCGCGCGATCGCGGGCTGCCACCTCCACCACACGACAGCAGCAGGGCGAGCCCTGCGAGTGTCACCGGTGATGTCAGACGTGTGGACCTCGAAAGCAATCGGCGCAGGTTCATACGAGAGCGCCATTGCATCGCCCGCGCCGTACGCAAGACGCGTTATCCCGCGCAGTTATCTCCGCGGTGGCCACCAGGACACGGTGCAGACACAAAAGTGCAGCCTCGAATACGTTCAGTAGTTCCCGCGTTGCATGCTCGGCACGTGGCGCTTTCGTCCTGACCGACCCGAACACTCGTGCTGTACCTCTCGACGCTCGGCCGGCAAACAGCCGAAATCGCGTAAAAAAGCGCCGCCCACGCGCAAGCGGCGATGTCTCTGACTCCTTATTAGATCGGTCGCCATAGACCGGCGTGTAAGTTCCTCACGGCATGTTGCGTCTGCTGGCAGCCAGTTGCGTGATCGCGAGCCTCGGCGTCGCGCATGCCGGCGAGTTACCTCGCGCGATCGGGATGTACACCCCGACCAACACGCAGCTCGCCCTGGTCGACAGCAAGATCGAGGTCGTCGTGCGCGGGCCGATCGTCGAAGCGATCGTCACGCAGAAGTTCGTCAACAAGACCGACAAGCCCACCGAAGCGACGTACGTGTTCCCGTTGCCGCTCGATGCCGCCGTGTCGGCGATGTCGATCGAAGCTGGCAACAAGAAGATCCACGCGTCGATCGAGCGTCGCGAGCAAGCGCAGCAGCGTTACGAGAACGCGGTGCGTGCCGGCGTCGCCGGTGCGTTGCTCGATCAAGAGCGTCCGGACGTCTTCACGCAGACGGTGGCGGCGGTGCCTGCGAAAGGCACGGTCGCGATCACGCTGCGGTTCGACACCGTCGCGCGCTACCAGGACGGCGTGTGGGAGCTCGCGCTGCCACTCGTCGTCGCGCCGCGATTCGTGCCCGGTGTCGCGACCAATCGTCCCACGACCGGCACCGGTCGCGCGCCGGATACCGAGCGTGCACCGGATGCATCGCGCATCACGCCGGGTGGCTCGCCCGGGGCGGGCGGGGCCACCGACGTGCTGCTCAAGTTCAGCGACAAGGTGACCGGCCTGACCAGCCCGACGCACGAGCTCAAGATCGTCGGCGCGAGCGAAGGCTCGTTCGTCGATCCGAAGACCGACCACGACGCGATCGTGCGCTGGAAATCGCCGGTGTCGGCCGCAGGCTGGGTCGAACAAGCGGCCGACGGTGGGTACGCCGCGATCGTCGTCGAAGCGCCCGCTGCACCTGCGCGGCGAGGTGCGCTGCGCTGGACGCTGATCCTCGACCGTTCGGCGGCGTCGCGTGGTGATGCCGAAGCGACCGCAAAGCCCTTCGTGCGTGGCTTGTTCTCGGCGATGACCGGCAGTGATCGCGTGGCGGTCACCGGTAGCGATCAGATCGCGTTCGGCATCGGCGCCGATGTCTCTCGCATCGTCGAGGACCGCTGGGCAAGCAATGCCGGCGCGTTCGACCTCACGCGCGTGCTCGCGAATGCGAGGCCGGAAGGCTCGCCGCTGCTGCTCGTCAGTGGCGGCCTGGTTGCCGACGACCGCTCGGCGGTGGCGGCCGCGGCCAAGCTCGGCGTTCCGATCCACGTCATCGGTGTCGGGCCCGCACCGGCGCGCGCGCTGCTTACACAGATCGCCGCCGCGACTGGCGGCACCGTACGATTCGCGATCACCGGTGACGATGTCGCGGCACTCGCGAGGGCGACGCTCGCTGATCTCGCGAGCCCTCCCGCACCGCTCAGCGTGACGTGGGGAACGCTGGCCGCGAGCGATGTCGTGCCCGGCACGTTGCCGCGCCTCGGCGCGGGCCAGGCGATGATCGTGCTCGCACGCGTGAAGAAGGCGCAAGTCGCGAACGGCCGTGCCCGCGGCGAGCTGTTCGCGATCGATGCGCTGCCGAATTCGCGCACGGTATCTGGTGCGACGACGCCGATGGGGCCGCTCGCGCGACGGTGGGCCCGCAATCGCCTCGACGAATTGATCTCCGGGCGCACCGCACCCGAGGCGATCGCGACGCATGCGCTGCGGTACGGCCTGGTCTCGCCGTACACGTCGATGGTCGCGATCGGTGACGAGGTGATCGTGCAGGGTGGCGTGAAGCGAAGCGTCGCGATTCCGGTCTCGGTGCCCGCCGGGATGAAGTGGCAACAGGTGAAGAAGGAGACGACCGTCGATCGCACGACGACCGATTCGCGCGCCACCAAGGACGGCAAGCAAGACGGCGGAGGCGAGGTCGTGAAGAAGTCCGAGGACAAGCCGCGGCCGGCGCCCAAGACCACGGTCGCGGAAGGCCGCAGACCCGACAAGCCGACGCAGAAGCCAACGAAGGAAGCTCCGCCCAAGAAGCCGGCGGATGCAAAGCCGCAGACGGTGCGCGTCGACGATACCTATCAGCGGAACGTCCCACGTCCCGCACGAACCGCGGAACCACCACCGCCGCCGTCACCCGCTCCGAGTGGCGCCGTGTCGCCCGACGTCGGGGACGACGGTTCGCTGAAGAAGCGAAAGTACGCCTACGATCGCGAGGAAGACGCTGATGCGCAGGCCGACGAAGATGGCGAACGCCCACAGGCGGATTCACCACGCGTCGCGCTCGGTAGCTCGGCGGTCGATGTCATGGAGACACTGAGCGCGAGCTCCGGCGTACGTCGCCGGTGGCGCATCTCGGCCTCCGCGGCCGGCGGCTTCGTGCGGTCGAGCGGAGAGTCGGTGTCGCTGCTCACCGGTGGCGCGCGCCTCGAATTCGGCGTCGGTCGCCGGTTGCTCGCCGGCATCGACACCTCGTTGTGGCTCGTCGATGGCGACACCGTGCGCGGTCAGGCCCTGGCGTCGTTCGCCGTCGTCGGGATCCAGCGCTGGCTGGAGCTCGGCTTCGGGTTCGGGCTCCAGTTCGGCGACAGCGTGGGGCCGGCGACGGGTGCCAGCCTCCGCTTCCATCTACCGCCCGCACCGCGTGGCGCCGTGTTCCTGCGCTACGACGGCGCGTTGCTCTACCAAAACGAAACTCGACGCGGACAGTCATCGG
>JACCYD010000071.1 GCA_013696695.1 Deltaproteobacteria bacterium
GGGCTGCTCGCGCTCGCCGCGGTGCAGGTCCGCGCGCTCCACGCGATCGGAACCAAGACGGCGAACGACATCATCGCGTTCCAAGAGACACTGAGGGACCGCGGTCTAGTGGCTTCCATCACCTCGACCGCCGGCAACGAGCCGCCGTTGGTTCCGGGTCTTGTCAACTCGCCGGAGCCGGTGCAGAAACTGCCGCTCTCCGACGCGTTGCGATCCGCGCTCGCGCAAGCCGACCTGCCTACGGTGGGCGCCGTTGCGTCGCTCACCCGCTCCGAGCTGCTCGGGATTGCCGGCATCGGCCGGAAGAAGCTCGCCGACGTCGTGGAGGCGCTGCACGAGTTCGGCGCGCGCACTAACGAAGCGAGCGGTAGCGCGGAGGGTGTCCACACGCTCGATCGCATCTGGGAGCTGGCGTCGCGGCCACTCTCCGATGGACAGCGCGTCGCGGTCGAGCGCTCGATCGGCATCACCGGCGAGCCCGAACCGCAGGGTCAGATCGCTGACGATCTGAAGAAGAGCCAGCCCCAGATCAGCATCGATGTGTCCAAGGGGCTCGAACGGCTCGACGTGGCCGCGCTCGCCGACCTGACGATGGCGTTCGACGCTGTGATCGACGGTTTCGGCGGCATCGTCCGGCTCGACGAGATCGGCCAGCGCTTTGAGAGCGAATGGCCCGCGGGCGTCGTCACGGGCCAAGGCATCGTGCGCTTGCTCGTGCGCGCGACGCCTGGTCGTGCGCAGATCTTCGAAGTCGACGGCGCGGAGCAACCGCTCGTCGGGCGTCCGATCTTCGACCGAGACACGGTCAAGGCATTCGCCGCCGAGGTCGTGCGCCTCGCCGGCCAGTGGCCGCCCGTGGAGCCCGACACCGCGCGGCGCACGCTCGCAGGGTTGTTGCCGCACTTCGACGGCGACCCCCTCGCGCTCGGCGTGCGCATCTGCGAGGACGTCGAGATCGCCGAGACCGGCCACCTATTCATCGGGCCGATCGATCCGAAGCACTCGATCGACTTCGTGATCGACCAGACCCGCGAAGCCATCGCGCTCGACGACCTCGCCGCCCGCGTGCGGCGGATCTTCGGCCCGAACACGCCGTACCCGGACCCCGATCATCTGCTCGAGATTCTTCACGACCTCGATTGCCGTGTGCAGGGCACGCTCGTGTTGCCGGGACGCGCGGGTTCCATCGTCGCAGCACCGGCGCTCGCGGCGGACGAGCTGCCGGCCACGTTCGCTGCCGAGCGCAGCCCCGAGTTGGTTGTGCGCGACATGCTCAAAAAAGCGGCCGGGTCGCGTGGCTTTCGCATGCTGGTCACACCACCCGAAAAGCACGCCGAGATCGGGCGCTCGGTCGCGTCCGCGCTCGCGGGCACATGGCTGTCGTTCGATGATGCGTTCTTCGCCGAGCACGCCGCCGACATGAAGTCCCTCGAGCGCGCCGAGCGGTTCGTGGCGCAGCGCGAGGCCCTTACCGAGGCCGCCGAGCGAACGCTGTTTGACCTCCTCGAACAGCACGGCCGTCCGGGCAATGTGATCGTCCTCGGTGATACCTCGCTGTTCGGACTCTGCGAGGCGCTCGACTTGCCGCGCCGGCTCTACGACGAGACGCTCTCCGGCAGTCGAGGATTCTGGATCCTCGTGGTCCCGGGCGTCATCCACAACCGTCAGCCGCGTTTCAACGAAGGGCCGGCGATGTGGCACCTCGAAGGCGCGACGCTCCCATTGCTGAACCCGCTGCCGGACTGAGCACCTTCGATGAAAGCCTCCGACCGAACCAAACTGACGGCTGCGCTCCGCGACCACGTCGCGAAGATCGCGACCGACCTGCGCACCAAGATGCGTGCGCCCGGCGCGACGCGCGTAGCGGCCGAGCAGCTTCACAAGGACGAGCGCGTCGCCGAGGACTTCGAGGTCTGGACGGATCTGCTCTCGCGTCGCGCCTCGGTA
The DNA here is from genome assembly GCA_013696695.1 of Deltaproteobacteria bacterium. GTDB lineage: Bacteria > Myxococcota_A > Polyangia > Haliangiales > Haliangiaceae > JABFXX01. Next base: position 1,948 of record JACCYD010000071.1, read on the forward strand.
CTCTGGGTGCTCAAGTCGGTCTACGTCCGCGTGCTCGAGGACCGTGGCCTTCTCGCGCCGGGGCGCCTGCTCGATCCTGAAGCGCAGCAGCTGTTCGAGAAGCTTGCACCCAACCTCGGCGAAACCGCGTTCCTGCGATGGATCTACAAGGACCTCGCCAGCAAGGACGGCGGACTGCCGGAGCTTTTCGCGCCGCAACCCGCCGAAGTCGCACAGCCATCCGACGAGCTTTCGCGCGCGCTCATCGCCTTCTGGCGTCACCGCGATGCGGACACCGGCGCGGTGTGGAGCTTCGCCGAGGAGCGCTTCGAGGGCGAGCTGATGGGCGACCTGTACCAGGAGCTCGATCCGGTCGTGAAGGATCGCTTCGCGCTGTGCCAGACGCCCGACTTTGTGCGCGCATTCATCCTGGACCGCACGTTGACGCCGGCCATCGACACCTTCGGCGCAGACGAGGTTCGGCTGCTCGATCCCGCGTGTGGCTCAGGACACTTCCTCATCGATGGACTCAAGCGCCTCGTGGCCGCGACCGCCGAGACACATGAAGACTGGTCGAAGGAGAAGGTCGTCGCGCACGCGCTCGATCGCGTCGTCGGCATCGACTTGAACGACTACGCCTGCGCACTCGCCCGCACGCGTCTCATCATGACCGCCGCCGAACTCGCGGGCGTGACCAGACTCGCCGACGCCGCGCGCTACCACCCGCACGTGTACTGGGCCGACGGGCTCGAGCAGGTCGAGCGCGACGAGGTCGGGCAGATCGATCTGTTCGCGGCCGAGAAACCGCGCGCGTCGCTCACGCGGTCGGACGTTCGCGCCGCGCTCAAGAAGGTGTTCGAGCACAAGTTTCAAGCGGTGGTAGCAAACCCGCCGTTCATCACCGAGAAGGACGCGGCGCGGAAGGGCTACCACCGCGAGAAGATCGGCAAGAACCAGCGTTACGTATCGGCATATCGCGAGTACTCGCTCGCCTCGCCCTTCATCGAACGCTGCTTCCAGTTCGCGGAGAAGACCGGGTTCGTCGGCCTCATTACGAGCAACAACTTCATGAAACGCGAGTTCGGCAAGCCGCTGATCGAGAAGGTGCTCGCCGGCCTCGACCTCACTCTCGTCGTCGACACCTCGCAGGCGTACATCCCGTTCCACGGCACACCGACGGTGCTGCTCTTCGGTCGCAACCAGCGGCCCACCAGCGAGGTCGTGCTCGCCGTAATGGGAAAGCGCGGAGAAGGTGGCGTCCCCGGCGAACCCGCGAAGGGCAAAGTGTGGACGAGCATCGCAGCGGGATGGAACGCGCCCGGTTTCCAAAACGAATACGTGAGCGTCTCTGAGCTCCCACGCGAGACGTTGGGCAAGCATCCGTGGAGCTTGGGCGGTGGTGGTGCTGCGGAACTGCGAACGAAGCTTGAGGCGATCTCGCCGTCGCGCCTGGGCGAGCTCGCTGGAAGCATCGGTTCCGCAGTCATCACCGGCAACGACGAGCTACTCGTTCAGTCACCGACCGTCTTGGCGCGCCATCGCGTGGTCCATTCTCGCGCGATGGCCGACGGCGAAACGCTACGGGACTGGGCGAGCCAGGCTATCAATCACGCTCTGTGGCCCAACACCCAGGACGCACAGGTTCTTCCTGAAGCGGAGGTGGGTGACGTAACGGCGTTCCTCTGGCCGTACCGCCCCTTGCTTCAGGCTCGCCGCGTGTTTGGCACGCCCATTGAGCAGCGCGGCATCAAATGGTGGGGAACGCGCGAACTCTACCGAGACAGATTCGCTACCGCGCTTTCCATCGCTTTCGCAAAGGTCGCAACGCACAACCATTTCACGCTCGACCGAGGCACGAGTCTCTTCAGTGACGGCTCTCCAGTCATCAAGCTACCGGCTGGAACCACTGCCGATGAGCACCTCGCGCTACTAGGCGTTCTAAATTCGTCGACCGCGTGCTTCTGGATGAAGCAGGTGTTCCACTGCAAAGGCAGTCAGGGGATCAACGAGGGAATGAAGAGCCAGCTCTGGGAGCAGTTCTTCGAGTTCGACGCCACGAAGGCCAAGCTGTTTCCCGTCATCGAGACGAGACCGAGGACGACGGCGTACGCCTCGAAGCTGGATGCAATCGCACACGCGCGAACGACGCGTTCGGCTCCCAGTGTTCTCGACGGTGCGGGATGGAAGGCCGGAAGCGACCTACGCAAAGCACTCGACGAGCGCCACAAAACGGACCTCGCCGACCTGACCACGATGATCGCGCTGCAAGAGGAACTCGACTGGCTCTGCTACACGCTCTACGATCTCGACACCGCGAGCGACCTCGTGGCACCCGACCAGGTCGAGGCGTGCCCGCCGACGTGGCTGCCGTGGAAC
>JACCYD010000097.1 GCA_013696695.1 Deltaproteobacteria bacterium
CGTACAGGTCGCGCGTCGCCTTCTCGGCGATGGTCTCCGCTTCGAGCCGTGCTCTCCGCTCTCGCTCCAAGCGGGCACGCGGGACGAGCTCGTCGGTCTTCATTTTGTCGCTGCGATGTCGAACGTACAGACCAACAGGCACTTGACGTCGCCGCGCAACATGCACTCCGGCTGCTCGATCGTGACGCGTTCGTGGAAGTGATCGGCCGCTCCTTCGATGAGGCCACTGCCGAGCTGGCACAGTCGACGTTGGGAGTGATAGCCGAGCGCGACTCCTCCCGGTACGAGCTCGAAATCGAACACCGGGACATCCGCGCCTGGGTAGATCTTGCGTACCTCGGTGTGGATGATGTCGTTGAGCGTCAACAGAAACTGCGTCGTCGTGGTGTGCGGCGTGAAGAACACAGGGTATCGCCGCGCGAGGAACGGGATCGAACCTCGCCCGAACCAGCGGTAGCCACCGCTTGCCTCGCCACGCAAAGCCATCACTGCCTCGAGCAGTTGCGCGAGCTCCGCGTCCGGATAATTCCCGAGCGAGGTATAGGCACCAGACGCGTTCGCCGTCTCGAGGACGGCATCCCATGCCGTCTCGCCGTGGTCCGCGACGACCAGGGACTCGAGCAGGTTGAACATGATCCCCTTCACACCATGCAGTGTCCCACGCGCATCGAGAGGCCGTCGATGGATAACCACCCCCCACAAGTTCGAGGTCGGTGGCCGATTCCTTGGTGTGAATCGCCACCGATAAATGGCGGTGTGGCGATTTACTTCATCGCGCTCGTCCCAGCGGCTCGAAGCCTCATCGTCGACTATCACGGCTTCGGCAAGATCACGACCGGCGTGTTCGGCTTCAAGTTCTGGCTGCGAGGCTTCACACCGGATCCTCGACCGGTTCGTCGCTCTCGGGGGCCGGCTCGTCGGCGGTAGCGCGCGCATGCTCGGCCTTCGCCAGGTATTCGGTGCGGCGCGCGGGGTTGGTCTCGCGTTCGGCCGCACGCTCCCACAACCGCCCGGCATCGCGCCACGCACGCTCGTAGGACCCCGCGTCCTTGGCCGTTTCCGCCTTCAGCTCGGCGGCCTGCGCCTTGGCGACGTGGGGATTGCGTCCGAAGCTCATGGGATCAAGGTATCGTGCCACGTGCTCAAGAAGCTGCTGGTTGTGCTGGTGGTCGTGTCGGGATGCGGGGAGGACGAGTTTCAGCCTCTCCCAGATGCACCGGTGTTTCTCGATGCGGCGCCCGATGCCCCTGCGTGCCCGCCGGTCTCCGGCGCCGGCACCACGCACGGTGGAACAGTCGCTGCGCCCGAGACGTGGACTGCGGCGGATAGCCCGCACATCGTGCCCTTCGATACCTCGATCACCGCTGCACTGACGATCGAGAGCTGCGCCGTGGTGCGCATCGGCGGTGGCAAGCAGATCACTGTCCGTAGCGGCGGATCGATCGTGGCGCAGGGTGTTGCCGGCCTTCCGGTGCGGATCGAAGCCAACGACGCCGCGGCGTGGGTCAACATCCGCACGCTCAACGGCGGCACCGTTTCGTTCACGCACACCACGATCGATGGCGGCGGCGATCCGCTGAACGGTGATCCGCAGGTCTCGGGCGCGCTCGATATCGCGGGCCCGACGGCGGTCGTCGCCGGCGTGATCCACGCCGACCATCTCACCATCACTGGCTCGAAGAGCTGCGGCATCACGCTACACGATGGTGGTGGCTTCGATGCGTCCTCGACGGACCTCGTGATCTCGGGATCGACGGTGTCGCCGATCAGCTCGTTCGCGCGCTCGCTCGGAACCATTCCGCCGGGCACGTACACGGGGAACACGGTCGACGAGATCATCATCGGCAACGGCGCGATCGCGGAGAGCATGACGATCCGCGCCCGCGGAGTTCCGTATCGCGTCGGTACCCAGGCGAACGCGACCATCGATGTCGCCGCCGTGACTGGTGTCGCCACGCTCACGATCGAGGCCGGCGTGACGATGAGGTTCGCGGCTGGTGCCACGCTGCGCATCGAGCCCGCGACCGGCACGCTCGCAGCTCGCGGCGCGCTGATCGCGGTAGGTACGCCAGCAGCGCCGATCGTGATGACGTCGGCCGCCGCGACACCCGCAGCAGGCGATTGGTTCGGCGTCTGGTTCGGCGGGCTGGTCGATCCGACCACGCGCCTGGATCACGTGCAGGTCTCGTTTGCAGGCAAGGCAAGCGCGACCGGAAGTGACTCGTGCCCGTATCCGAACACCACGATCAACGACGCGGCGATCCGGCTGCTCGGCGCCGCACCGGCGGCCGTGTTCGTCACCAACACCGAGGTGATCTCGAGTGCGAGCCACGGCATCGATCGCGGATTCCGTAGCGACACCAAGCCCAGCTACCTGCCGACGAACACGATCACCGGGTTTGTCGGCTGTCGCGAGACCCACCCGCGCGACGTCAACGGCACGTGCCCGTTGCCCGTCCCTTGCCCCTGAGCGAAGCGATTACTTCTTCGTCTTCGTCTTCGTCTTCGTCTTCGTCTTCGTCTTCGTCTTCGCCTTCGTCTTCGTCTTCGTCTTCTTCGCCTTGGCCGCTGCGTCGGCGGCCGCTTGCTCTTGCGCGAGCTTGGACGCCTTGGCTTCGGCACGCGCGTGCGCACGCTCGCGCTTCTTCGCCGCAGCAACCAGCGTCTCGATCTCGTACAGGCCGCCGCACGAGGTGCACGCCATCTGCTCGGTGTCGACGTCGCGCAGGCCTGGATGCCAGAGCTCGAGCGCACCGGCGCAGGCCTCGCACTTCGCGCCCGCGATCGCGACGAGCTTGGCCTCGTCGGCGGGCTCGCAGATCCGGATCGAAGGCTTCGTGATGCCGTGCTTGGTCAGCCACGCGCGGATGCCCGGAAGATCGGGCGGCTCGAACGGGATCACCATGCCGACGGTCTTCGCGTCGCGATAGAACGCCGCGGTGCCGTAGGACTCGCGACCTTTCCACGGTGTGACAAGTGGCTCGACCTCGCGGGACTCCTCACTCACCTGGGCGAACAACTTCTTCAGCTCGCCGTCGAGCTTCTTGTTGCCGCCCGCGTAGGCGAACATCAGGGTGAGCCACGGGTTGTCGCTCTCGGTCTCGATCTTGGTCGCGCCGCGCGCCGAGAGATAGGCCGGCACGCCCTTGCCGAGACCGCCGCCGCAGTACGAGTGGTGAACGAGCAACACCTCATCCTCGACAGCGATCTCGGGCTCGTCACCGATGAGCTCCGAGTCGCCCCAGTGAAGAAGGTCGCGGGGCCACGAGAAGCCGTGCTTCTTCGCGAACGCGATCGCGCCGGGTGGCCACTTGTCGGGCCACTCGAAGTCGTCACTGGATTCGATCAACTCTTCCATCTCGACCGCGTATGCCTTGAAGAACGCGTCGAGCTCGATCGCCGCAGCCTGCGCGGCCGCAGGGGCGGTGAACCGCGCGACCAGGCGATAGCTGCTGCTGTTGTTGCA
>JACCYD010000100.1 GCA_013696695.1 Deltaproteobacteria bacterium
CGCCGGTGGCGTGTAACCCGGACGCCCGGCGGGCGGCTGCGGCTGCGTGGCGGGCGGCGTGTATCCCGGACGTGCCGGCTGGGGCTGCGCCGGCTGCGGCGTGTAACCCGGGCGAGCGGGCTGCGCCGGCTGCGGGGTGTAACCCGGACGAGCGGGCTCCGCCGGCTGCGGGGTGTACCCCGGACGAGCGGGCTCCGGACGAACGGCCGGACGATACGGCTCTTTGGTCGCCGGCTGATACGGCTCTTTGGTCGTTGGTTGATACGGCTCTTTGGCCGTCGGTTGATACGGCCGTGCCGGCTCGCGGGTCGCCGGCTGATACGGCGCGGGACGGCCTGCCGGCTGATACGGCTCGCGAGTGTTGGTCGGCTGATACGCGCGATCGCGACGCACGCGGGGCGTGTAGCTCGCCGGCTTGTAGCGACGGTACTCGCGCGGACGCTCGATCGAGCGAACGTGCACGGGGACGTCGTTGTAAACGATCCAGCCGCCGGTGTGGACCGACGAGCGGTACCAGCTGCCGTCGTCACCGTAACGCCAGTAGAAGTTGTTCGAGTAGAAGACGGGCTCTTCGGCGTCGTAGACCACGCGAACGTCGCTGTTGATCTCGACGAGATCGGGCTCCTCGTAGTAGGCGCCACCTGACGTGGTGGTGGTGGTCGTCACGACCGCGGGTTGAACCGATGGTCCGACGTACCCGCCCGACGCACTGGCCATGCAACCCGTGGCGAGGACTCCGAATAGAACAGCTGAAATCCGAGCTTTCATGTTTCCCCGACTCCTGTGGAAGGCCACTGATAGTGGCCGATTTCGGAACCGAATGCTGCCGCAACGGTCATCTCGCAACACTTCGCAGCCTGTGGGGCAAACTGACTCGGCCCAGGTCCTAGTTATTCAATCACCGACGAACAAGTTGTAAGGACAACTCGCTCTTGTCGTGCCGCCGCGGCCGTGTGTGAGGAGTGCCAACCGCTGGGATCAGGGAACGTCGCGCGTCGCGATGTTCAACGTCATCACACCGGGTCGCGCTGCGTTGGAGGTCGGGAGCGTCGAATTCGCGGGCACGTTTTGATCGTCGTAGCCGACGTAGACCATCACGCGGCCGCCCGAGACGTCGGCGACATCGGCACCGGTGCGCATGCCGAGCTTCTCACCGGCAGCGGGCGCGGCAGCATTCCACGTCACGTCGCGTTGACTCGAATAGAAGATCGACCACTGCAACGCGTCGCTCGACTCCGCGTGCCAGATGCCCGCGGTGTTCTCGAGCACGACCGGTTGCGACGTGGTGTCCGCGGCAAGATCGTTCGACTGCCAGAGCTCCCAGCGACAGTGAACGGCGTCGTAGATCGCCGACGGCGCGACGCCGCCGGTGGTGTTATCCGCCGAGGCGCGCATCAAGCTCCGCACCGGCGACTGCGCGAGCGCCCACGTGATGCCATCGGTCGACGTCGCGTGACCGACGCCGCGATTCGCGGTGGTCGCGCAGTTGGTGTCCTTGCAGCTGAAGCTCGAGAAGAACAGGTGGTAGACGCCGTCCTCGATCACGACCTCCGGATCATCGATCACCGCGCCGAGCGCGCCTTGATAGATCTGCTCGGTGGTGAGCACGAGCCCGGCTTGGCCGTGCGGCGATTCCGCGACGGGTACACGCGTGAACGTGACGCCGTCGGCGGAGAACGCCGCGCCGATCTGCGACGCCGGGAAGTCGTAACCCGGATGCGGAAACGCGCCCGCGCTGCCCGAGTACATCATCAGGTAGCGGCGATCGGCGGGGGCGCTGGGGTTGAACACCACCGATGGCGCTTCGGTGGTCGCGCGATCCCACGCCGCCGCACCCGTGGACGGCTCGAGCGCGGGCACATCGCCGACCACCCACGTCATCCGATCGAGGCTAGTCGCGCGGCGGATCACCTGCGTGCCCGCAACGCCGAACGCCGTGGAGTGCTCGGCCGTGTAATAGAGCTCGAAGCGATTCGTGGTGGTGTCGAACCGCAGGTCGGGATCGGAGAACGCGACGTCGAGCTTGTTGTCGCTGAACATCGCGCCCGCGATGATCTCGGGGTTGCCGTTGCGGCGCGTGAACTGGCCGATCGCCGGCAGCGCCTGGCACTGGTTCATCGGCGAATCGCCGGCGGCATCGCCAGCTGGAGGCGGATCGTCGCCGCCACAGGCTGCGAGCAAGATCACGCACCACGGTCGCCGCATCGGCCGATAGGTACACCAACGCGCGCTTGCGGCTGCATAAAAAAAGTGCAAGATGCCTCGCAATGAAGCGCCTCGCCCTCGTCGCCCTGATGCTGCTTTCGGCATGCGAGAAGACGCCCTCCAAGCTCGAGGGCACGGCAAGCGGTGGTGCCGGCGGCGGCGGTGACGAAGACACCGCCGAGCTGATGACCGCGCTGCGCGGGATCGAAGATCGCTTGAAGTCGCTCGAGACCGCGCACGGTAGCGGCGCGCACAACGCCGGCGGGCAGGGTGATCAGGCGATCACCGAGCGCATCAAGCGGATGGAAGCCAACCTCACGCGCCGCGAGGAAGCACTCGGCTTCCTCGAGATGGCGTACGCGCAGCAGAAGCGCCAGCAGGAAGCTCAGGAAGCGCAGGAGCCCGATCCGAACGCGGTGTTCGCGGTCGATGTCTCGAAGGCCGTCGCGGCCGGTCAGGTCGAAGGTCCGAGCTCGGCGATGGTGACAGTCGTCGAGGCCTGGGACTTTGCTTGACCCCACTGCCAGAGGGTCAGTTCGACCCTCAGCGAGCTCGTCAAGGAGTACGACGGCAAGGTGCGCGTCGTGTACATGAACATGGTCGTCCACCCGGACACCGTGCAGGTGGCGCATCAGTACAGCTGCGCCGCGGGTAAGCAGGGGAAGTTCGTCGACTGGAAGCACGCCTTCTGGGAGAAGGGCTTCGGCGCGTACGCCGCGTCGGGCGGCCGCGACAAGGCGGCGCTCGGCGAGGACAACATCCTCAAGTTCTCGGGCGAGATGGGCCTCGACGCGCAGAAGCTCAAGGCCGATGCGAACAGCGCCGATTGCAAGCGGCGCGTCGACGAGGATCAGAACGAGCTGAAGAAGTTCCGCGTCAGCGGCACGCCGGCGTTCTTCATCAACGGCAAGCACATCGGCGGCGGCATCCCGAAGCAAAACTTCCAGCAGATCATCGACGAGAAGATCGCGATCGCGGAGAAGTCGGGCGTGGCGGGCGCCGAGTACTACGAGAAAGAGATCATGGGGAAAGGCGTTCCCCAGTTCCGCTCGAAGCGCGCGAGCTCGAAGCCGTAGCGGGCCTATCAACCGGGCTCGCGGACGCGATCTTCCGCGACGAAAAAGCGCGTGCCTTGGCCACGTTCGCACTTGCGAGCCGGCCATTGTCTCGGCATGGTCCGGGCGATGAAGTTGCTGGCCAGCGTTGTCTTGATGTCGACCCTCGTGGTCGGGTGCGATAACACCGCGTCGAAGCTGGAGGGCAAGGCTAGCGCTGGCACTGCGGGCGGGGACGCCGGCAAGTCCGAGGTCGCGTCAGCGCTTCGCGCGATCGACGATCGCCTCAAGAAGCTCGAGACCTCGCACACGCCGGGCTCGCATGCCGGCGGCACGGCCGAGGTCTCGGTGCTCGAGCGCGTGCATCGCCTCGAGGCGAGCCTCGCGCGCCGCGAAGAAGCGCTCGGCTTCCTCGAGATGGCGTACACGCAGCAGAAGCGCCAGCAAGAAGCCCAGGAAGCCAACGAGCAAGATCCGGACGGCGTGTTCGCGGTCGATGTCTCGAAGGCCGTCGCGGCCGGTCAGATCGAAGGTCCGAGCTCGGCGATGGTGACGATCGTCGAGGCCTGGGACTTTGCTTGACCCCACTGCCAGAGGGTCAGTTCGACCCTCACGGAGCTGGTCAAGGAGTACAACGGCAAGGTTCGCGTCGTGTACATGCACATGGTCGTTCACCCGGACACCGTGCAGGTAGCGCATCAGTACAACTGCGCCGCGGGTAAGCAGAAGAAGTTCATCGACTGGAAGCACGCCTTCTGGGAGAAGGGCTTCGGCGCGTACGCCGCGTCGGGCGGCCGCGACAAGGCGGCGCTTGGCGAGGACAACATCCTCAAGTTCTCGGCCGAGCTCCAGCTCGACGTTCAGAAGCTCAAGGCGGATGCGAACAGCGCCGAGTGCAAGCAGCGCATCGACGAGGATCAGACCGAGCTGAAGAAGTTCCGCGTCAACGGTACGCCGGCGTTCTTCATCAACGGCAAGCACGTCGGTGGCGGCATCCCGAAGCCGGCGTTCAAGCAGATCATCGACGAGAAGCTCGCGATCGCCGAGAAGTCCGGCGTGCCCGCCGCGCAGTACTACGAGAAAGAGATTCGCGGCAAAGGCCTGCAGCAGTTCCGTTCGAAGCGCGATGCCGCGAAGGCGAAAGGCGGCGGCGCCGCGCCACCACCGCCGGCCGCAGAAGATCACACCGGTCACGGCCACCCGTGATTGCATGAAGCTGCTCGTCATCGCACTCCTCGTCTCCGGCTGCGGTGGCTCGAAGCGCGATCCGGCCGAGCCGAGTAATGGCGGCAGCATCGAGGAGCGGCTGCGCCGGATCGAGGACAACCTCGCGAAGCGTGAAGAGGCGCTCGCCTTTCTCGAGAAGGCGTACGCCGGTCAGAAGGCGCAGCAAGACGAGGAGGCGGCGCGCGAGCCGGCAGAAGACGCGATCTTCGCGATCGACGTCCGCGCGAGCGTCGCGGCCGGCTTCGTCGAGGGCCCGGCCACCGCGCCGGTGACCGTGGTCGAGGCGTTCGACTTCGCGTGTCCGTATTGCCAGCAGGTCAACGCGACGCTCGACGAGCTGGTCAAGCAGTACGGCGGCAAGCTCCGCGTCGTTTACAAGAACTTCGTCGTCCACCCCGACACCGCGATGCCGGGCCATCTCGCGAGCTGTGCGGCGGCGAAGCAGAACAAGTACATCGCGTTCAAGAACGCGTTCTGGGCCAAGGCGTTCACGCCGTACGCCGCGAGCGGCGGCAAGGATGATTCGTCACTCGGTGCCGCGAACATCTTCAAGATCGCCGGCGAGCTCGGCCTCGACGCCAAGCGCTTCGACGCCGACATGAAGGGTGCCGAGTGCGCGGCGATGATCGCGGCTGACATGACCGAGCTCGAGAAGTTCAAGGTCGGCTCGACCCCGACTCTGTACGTCAACGGGACGCACGTCGCCGGCGCATTGCCGAAGAAGGCGTTCGAGAAGCTGATCGACGCGAAGCTGCTGCTCGCCGAGCAATCGGGCGTGCGCGGCGCCGACTACTACGACAAAGAGATCTTCGGGAAAGGCGAAAAGCAGTTCCGCTCGAAGAAGGATCCGAAGCCCGCGAAATAGTAGCGAGGCCGAGGCGAGCCCCGGAGGGGGTTGGGTGCGAGGTGGAGGGGCGAGCGTGAGGCCGAGCGAAGTAGTAGCGCCCTTCTTGAAAGCTACTTCCGCAGCGGCTCGCCGTTGCCGGCCTGGTAGTCGACGATCGCCATCGTCACGTCGCCGTAGTCCGTCTTCGCGTTGATCTGCAGCGGCACGCGGCCGGCATCGTCGCTGACCCACAGCGAGAAGTCGCGCTCGTCGGTATCGGGGAACTTGCCGCCCTCGCGATCGAGCTTGACGACGTGCGCGTCGAATCGCAGTGCCGGCAACTCGCCGAGCTCGGTGACGAGCTTGGTCTTGCCCTTGATCGTGACCGTCATCTTCCACAGGTTGCGACTGCGAAACACCTCGAGGTTGACCACCGTGCCCGGCGGGCCCTCCCACGAGCGCAGCGCGACGAGGAACGCGTTGAGACACCAGGTCTCCGGCAGCGCGGCCTTCTGCGGCTCCGGCTGCGGCGGGTCCTCGTTGATGTGGAACGTCACCGGAATGACGTTGCCCTCGCGCTTCGCGATCTCGGCGACGGTGTGCTCGATGTCCGTCGATTTGGAGCCGTATTCGTCGACTTGAAAGCGGCGCGAGCGACCGGTCTCGACGTCGATCCACGAGGTCAGCTTGTCGTCGACCTTGCCGCCAAACCACGCGGCGAGGCCGGCGAGCTTGGCGTTGCCCTGCACCGTGATCGCCTTCCTGCCCTCGAGATCGACGACCTCGCCCACCGCGATCACGTACGACGCCAGCTCGATCCCCTTCAGCGACACGCGGTACTGCATGCGCTCGCCGGGGGAGACCAGCGGCGGCCCTTTCGGAAACTCGCCCTTGGGCTTGGCTTCCGTCGGTGTACCCTTGGGAGAATTGCCGTTTGGACCCGGCGGATGCCCGCACGCGAAACCCACGAGAACCGAGACCAGAGCGATGCTGCGCACGGCCAGAGCCTAGCGCAGAAGGCTCGCTGGCTACACCTCGCGTGCTTCCTTGCCTGTTGCGGTGACGTCGATCCCTTGCTCCCGCCGCTCGATCTGAACGACGTCGATGCGGACGGTGTCCCCAACGACGAGGATCTGTGCCCCAAGAGCTACGATCCCGATCAGCACGACGAGGATGGCGATGCTGTCGGTGACTCCTGCGATGTCTGCCCCTCGATCGTGAACCCCACGCAGTCGGACGTCGGCGAGATGGCATCGTTCGGGTTTGGCGACGGGGTCGGCGACGCCTGCGACCCGCGGCCCGCGCGCGACGGCGATCGCCTTGTCTACTTCGATACGTTCGCCGTCGATTCCTCCAGCCACTGGGTCGGCAGCGGGTGGCAGCCCACCGTCGATGTCGCACGCGCGATCGGCGAGGCCCGCTGGGAAGCGAAGCAGAAGCTCGAGAGCGATGGCTTGCTCGCGCAGATCCAGGTCACCATCCTGACCTGGCTGGGACCGGGAAGTGTCGAGGTCTCGGTCAACGGCGACGGCTCGACGGCCGGCGTGTCGTGCGCGATCGTCCACGGTCCGGACGGCGATCAGCTGGTCGCGCGCGAGGTCGATGGCCTGACCATGGCCGAGGATCTCGGCGTCATCACGGGGCCGGTGACGATGACGGCCTGGCGCACGATCTCTCGCGAGCGCATCGCGACGTTTCTGTGCCGCGTCGACGAGCACGAGCTCGAGATGCGGCTGGGCGACGAGATCCCTGCGGGCACCTACGGCTTCGCCTCGTCTGGCGCGATCACCGACGTGGCGTCGATCGCCGTCTACACGTTCCCGATCAATCCGTGTGCGTTCGTGGCGGGAGCGCCGCTCGAATGCAATACCGACCCGTTCTGATCGCGCGCTGAGGTAACCGGCCGTTACCCCAAATCCAAACCACGGGTCGATCACAACCGGGTAAGGTGGCTGCTTCTGTTTGGGGGGAGGCTGTGGTGAAGCACGGTGCATTGATCGCGTTAGGGCTGGCAGGTTGTGTCGGCTCGTCGTTCGAGGCCGAGGAGCTGGGTGAGACCGAGAGCGCTGTGAAGGTGCTCAGGGACAAGTGCAAGAAGCACCCGAAGAAGAAGTGCGTCGAGACCACCGTGACGGTGAATGTCGATGGCGGCACCCTGACCACGCCCGACGGACTCGTCATGGAGGTTCCCTTCGGTGCAGTCGACCAGCCGACGGAGCTCGTCGTCACCGCGACGACGATCGATCCGGATCCGGCGATCGGTGGGCAGGGCACGGTCTACGCGTTCGAGCCGGAAGGCACCGTGTTCGTGCGACCCGTCCAGATCACGTTGCCGCTGCCGGCGGGCATGACGGCCGCTTCGGTGTACTGGACGAAGCTGGGGTCGTCGGAGTTCGAACCGATCGGCGGCACGATCAGCGGCACGACGATCACGGCCGAGACCACGCACTTCAGCCTCGCGGTGGTTGGCTCGCCGAGCGGAGTCCGCAATCTCAACGGCGTCGTGAAGACGACCCACATCTCCGCAACCACGCGCGACAGCATCGCGTTCGATCTCGGAGCGAATCCGGCACACGCGATCGTGAGCGACGGGACAGGCGGCTATGTCGCGATCCCTGCGGTCGCGGGGCCGGAGGGAACGTTCACCATCGACAACGTCCCCGTCGGCGACTACGTCCTGCGGACCAACAACACCTACCTGGTGACGTCGACGAACACCCCGGACCTCGGCTTCAGCGCGGGCGGCCGGCCGGTTCGCCAACCAACTGACAACCCGCTGATCGAGATGAGCCTGTCCGGGCTGGTTCCCTGGCAAGCCGGCGATCAAGTCGAGTTGATCTCGTCACAGGCCGACGATTTCGGCTTCAACATCGAGCTCGATTCCTCGCTCGAGCCGGGCCACACCTCTGCGGTGTTGCCGGTCGAGTTGCTCCCGGGCGGCCAGCAGATTTCTTTGATCCTCGGGTCGCAGGGCGACAGCACGCTCGTCGGACAGCTGCGTACGCAAACGAGTGCGAACGGCGTCCCGTATCAGGCGATGACGCGCATCGGCCATTTTCCGTCGACCTTCGACATGACGCTCGCGGGTCCGAACGCGGTCGCCGTGACGCTCGATACCGACATCTCGAACGACGCCTCGATCGCCCTCGACTTTCGCGGGACCGCTCACTTCGCGGCCCTCACTGCAGACGGCGATCCCGCCGCGAATCCGTTCTGCGACTTCGTGTGCGGCGGCATCGTCGGCGTCCTCGCACAGGCAGGCTCGGCGTCCGATGGCTTCTACACCGGCAATGCGGACATGCTGTTGTTGTTCGATTACGCCGGCACGGACCTCGATACCGGCACGATGAACTACGGCTCGACGAGCTCGTTCGTCGGCGACTGGGGCTTGCTGTTTCTGTCTCGCTGGAACGCACAGCGGGTCTATCAACTCCCCGATACGGACTTTCCGGGAGGTGGTGCGCGAGCGCCGAACCTGATCGAATGGGTCACCGATTCCGCGAGCGGCGCGGCCGGGCCTCTGGTCCCGAAGCTGACCCCACCGAGAAACATCCAGATCGACGGACAGGCGTTCTTCGACGGATCGTCGACCAACCTCACCACCACGGCGACGATCACGTGGTCGCCACCGGCGGTGATTCCCGAGATCGCGGTAGCCGACGCGACACCGGACTGCCCGGCGGGTCCAGTCCCCGTGCTCTACACCATCGGCGTTCGGCGGCTATTCGTCAGTCCGAAC
>JACCYD010000104.1 GCA_013696695.1 Deltaproteobacteria bacterium
ATTCGGACTCGCGCTCGAAAGCGGGCGGCGCGGGCTCGCAACGCGGATCGCACTCCGGGTCGGGCGGCTCACAGGACGCAGCTGACTCGCAGAGCGCCTCACTCGCAGGAGCGAACGCGCCGGCGAACGGGTCGAACGCCGATGGCAGCGCAGGATCGAACGGTCCGGTGAATGGTGCGGCGGCAAACGCGACCGCGAACGGGCTGACGCTGTCGTATCGCGTGCTGTCAAAGCCCGCCGCCGGTGGTGAGTACCGCGTCGTCAAACCGGCAGAGCAGCTCCATACCGACGATCGCCTCGTGTTCGAGGTCATGGTCACCGAACAGGCGCACGTGTTCATCAGCCAGCGGCCCAAAGGCAAACCGCTCGCGGTGCTGTTCCCGAACGCGGGCATCGACATCACGAATCCATTGCCGCCGAACACGTGGACGCGGATTCCGTCGGGTACGAAGTCATTTCGCCTCAACGACAAGGACGTCGGCCCCGAGACCGTGTTCTTCGTCGCCTCGCGTGTGCCGCCTCCGAACCTCGCCGCCGCGATCGCGAACGATGGCAAGGCCGGCGCGAAGCCATCGTACGCCGTCGAGGATCAGATCGTCGCCGTCGCGATGGAGAAGCGCGGCGATTGCGTCGGCCGCGGTCGCGAGATCGTGCTCGACGGTGACGACGACTGCAAGGTCAAGACGCGCGGCATCGAGCTCGACGACGAGAACAGGGCGCGTCGCGTGCGCGGGATGACGATCGACGACGTCGTGTTCGTGCCCTTCAAGTTCGTCCACCACCTGGCTGCGGCTACCACTCCCAAACCCCAGCCGGTTTCACCCAAACCGAGCAACCGCTGCGTGGTCGGGAAACCTCACTCCTGTCCGGAGGCCTGTTGTCTGAGCGTGCAAAGTATCCTCACGACGTCGAGCGAGGGCGAGGGCCAGTGTTGCTCGTCGACCGTTCATGCGCGACAAGCGCGGTGCGTCGAAGAAACCCGCAAGTGCAACGCCAAGCAACCCGACTTCAGAGAGTGTGTAGTCACGGCTTCGAAGAAGGTGGGCTGCAGAGACAAGTTACTCATGACCTGCAGCCTCGAGGTTTGTCAGTAGGACAGGACTCCCAATGCTCACACTCCTTCCCGCACTTTCCGCGATCGTCCTCGCGATGACGCCCGCGGCACGCCAGGTGGTGCAAGCCGGACCGTCGGGACCGATCGCGGTCTCGAAGGCAGGCTACGTCGCCGTCGTCGACAGCAGCAACGCGGTGCACTTCTACCACCTCGCATCGCGCACGCTCGTCCGGTCGATCGCGGCAGCGACGCTCAGCGAAGGTGATGGCCTCGTCAACCCGGTGCTCCCCCGATGGGATGAAGCGACGCAGGAGCTGTTGCTGCCGCGCGGTAACGACATCCTCGGCGTTACCGTCGACGGCAAGCTGACCCCACGCGCGTACCAGACGTCGCGGCTGTGGGCGGTGGATGGCGGCGGCAAGGCGCGCTGGATCACGCGCGACTACGGTATCGCCGAGGTGCGCGACGCGACGTTCGGTTCGCTCGGCAAGCTCGTCGATGGCGAGCTGGTGGTCGCCGCGGCGGATGGTAAGAGTGCCCTGATCGGTGGCAAGGATGGCCAGCTGCATCGCTTCACGCTCGACCCGGTCGCGAAGCACTCGACGCTCAAGCTCCCGGCACCACCGGACCAGTCGCTCAGCGGTGCTCCGATCGCGATCTCCGCGGATGGCACCACGGCGGTCGTGTGCCTGAAGACGCCGAAGGACGAGTTTCAGGCGGTGATCGTGCGCGGCCTCGACAAGCAAGCGACCGTCACTCCGATCACGTTCACGGGTGGCATGAGTGGCTGCGATGTCGCCCTCGCCGAGCGTCACGGCATGGTGGTCGTCGCGGATGCTGGCGAGCTTCGCGGATTCGATCTCGCCACGGGAGCACTGCGCTGGCAGGCACCACGCGAGTACGACCTGTCGACGGTGACGGGATCGGAGATCGCGATCCACGGTCGCACCGTGCTGGTCAGCTGGCGCGGGCTGCTGATGATCGATGTCGTACGCGGCGACGTCATCGGTCAGGTCGGTACCAGGGTGTTGCCGCCCAAGCAGCTGGCGTTTCTGCGCGGCGAGCAGCTGCTAGCCGTGCGCCAGCAGCCGACGTCGATCTTCGGTCCGACGGGCGTCGCGCTGTCGACGTGGTCGCTCAAGGACGGCACGCGGACGGCCATCGGCACGGCGATGTGGGGCTTCCACTCGCGGATCTCCGAGGACGGCACGCTGATCACGGCGCGCCAGCCGGCCGATCCCAAGTCGCCGTGCTGGCAGTTCTCGAAGGGCACCACGTCGGACGGTGCACCGCTGACGAAGGATCCTTCGAAGGGCACCTGGCCACCCGCACCAAACAAGAGCACCGCGACGTGCATGCCGAAGCAGCACGCCGCGATGGGCGTCGACCTCGGCAGCGGCGCGCTCGCGATCCACGACGACAAGAACAATCACGTCGTCATCCCGGTGAAGGGCGATCCGGTCGTGCTCAAGAACGCGCCGCGGTTCGCGATGACCCTCACGTTCTCTCCCGACGGCAAGTGGGTGATGGGCACGAACATGTATGGCGGCTGGGCGAGCTTGAACGTCTGGGACGTCAAGACCGGTAACCACCGGGCCTTCACCTCGAACGCGAAGGACCCCGATGGCATCACGCTCGGGCCAGGCCCGAAGCGCAAGGGCTACTGGGCGCATGCGCTGTCCGCCGATTCGCAGCAGATCCTGGTCGGTGGCTCGGACACCGTGACGCTCTACGCGCTCGCGACGAAGCAGGTGGCGCGAACGTTCAGCGTGCCCGGCCCTGGATTCATCACGGCCGTCGCGATCGCACCGGGCGCGCTGCTCGCCGGCACCAGCGATGGCCGCCTCGCGATCTCGCGCGGCACGAAGGTGGTGGTCGCCGCCAGCGATGACGGTGGCGGGATCCGCCAGATCGTCGTGCGCGCGGACGGCAAGCGCGCGGCCACGGTGTCCGATGACGGTGCCATGCGGATCTGGGATCTCGCCAAGCCCGCGCTCCTCGCGACGCTCGTCGAAGCCAGTGACGGCGAGAGCTTCGCGTCGACACCGGGTGGTGCATATGCCGGCGGGCGCGAAGCTGCCGAGCAGCTCGGCTGGGTGTTCGACGGCCCGACCGAAGGCTTCAAGTTCGAGCGCTTCGCAGGGGTGCTGTCGCGGCCCGACATCGTCGCGAAGCGGCTCGCCGACGCCACCACGGATCTCGGGGTCGCGATCGTTCGCCCACCCCGCGTCACGATCACGAAGCAGTCGCCGCCGACCGGCAACGTCGTCAAGCTCGGCATGCGCGTCGAGGCGAGCGCCGGCAAGGTCAGCTCGCTGCGCGTGTTCGTCAACGGCCGGCCCACGGTGTCGGCCGCGGTCGATGCGACCGGCAAGGACCTCACGCTCGACGTGCCACTCGAAGCCGGATCCAACGTGGTCACGCTCGTCGCATTCGACGACGCCGGCCGATCATCGAATCCGACCACCATCGATATCGGAACGCCGCTCGCGACGACGCGCCCCGATGTCTGGGTCATCGCCGCCGGCGTCGGTTGGTATCCGAACTTTCCCGTCGAAGATCAGCTCGAGGGCTCGGTCAACGACGCGTACGCGATCGCCGATGCGTTCACCGCGCAATCCGGGCCCGGCAAGCGTTACGACAAGGCGCACGTCACCGTGCTCGAGGACGAACAGGTAACCGCCGACGCCCTCGACAAGGCCCTCGCCACGCTCGCGCAGATGAAGCCGACCGACGTCGCCGTCGTGTTCCTCGCCGGACACGGCGTGCGTCTTCCGAAGACCGAAGACATGGTGCTGCTCACCGGTGTCGCGAAGCTCGACAAGGCAACGTGGGCCACCTCGGGCATTGGCTGGTCGAAGATCGGCGGCGCCCTCGCGAAGGCGAAGGGTCGCGTGATCGTGCTGCTCGATGCATGTCACGCCGGCAACGTGACGCAGGAGCGGATCGTGCCGAACTCGCAGCTCGCCGATGATCTGGTCGGTTCGCAGCGCGCCGGCGTGCTGGTGTTCGCCGCGTCGAAGGGCAGCCAGAAGTCGCTCGAAGAAAACGCCGCACGCTCGGTCACGCTCGACGAGGATCAGAAGGTGCTCGTCAAGCACAAGCGCGTGCCGAAGAAGCCGCCCCCGCCGCCACCGCCTCCCACGCCCACCACGCCCACCGCACCGCGAGAGCGGCGCGGCAACGGCTACTTCACCGGGGCCGTCGTCGCCGCGATCGATTCGCCGGTCACCGACGTCAACCGCGACGGCGTGATCCAGACCGCCGAGCTCGTCACCCAGGTGCAGCTCCGCGTGATCCGTGGGTCGCGCGGCAAGCAAACGCCGTGGGTCGCGCGCCGCGAGCTGTTCGGCGATTTCAGTCTCGCCACCGCCGCGAAGTGATCACGGGCAGACGTAGTAGTACGTATTCTGGCTCTCGTTGCCCTCGGCGACATTGTCGTTGGCGTCGACGATCACCTTGCCGCCCTGCGGCACCGACGTGTTGACCTGAAACGAGTATCCGGGCGCGAGCGCCGGGATCGCGATCGTCTTCGTCGAGCCACTCGCGGTCATCACCTTCAGCGTGCTCGCGCCCGCATTCGCGGTGCCATGATTGCCGACCAGCACGCCGGTGCCGTGCATGGTGCACGGGTCGAACGGGGTCGCGGTCTGGATGAAGATGTTCGACTTGAGCACGCGCACGTTGAGGTCCGGGCACGGATGATCGACGCAGAATGGATACGACACCGCCGACTCGACGGTCTCGAGCTCCTCGATGGGCTCGTCGACGCAGTCGATCGCGCAGGTCGAGGTGGGTGCGAGGAGCGCGAACAGAGCGACGTGCTGGAGTTGTGAGGAGAGTCGCTTCATGTCCTGCAGTGCCGGCGCGGGGGCGATGTGACCGGCCGATTGTTACGATCGATCCCATGCAGGCGACACGGCAGCCCCGCTCGATGACACCACCGGGCATGAAGCTCGCGATCCTGTCGATCCTGCTCGCCGTCTCGCCGGCCGTTGCCACCGCCGAGCCGGCGCCGCTCCAGGTCACCGCGAAGGTGCTCGAGATGCCGAAGAAGTTGCGGTATTGCGGCGTGATCGCGTTTCGCGCGGTGGTCCGCTACCAGGTGATCTCCGTCGATAAGGGCGCGTACACGGGTAAGGAAATCTTCGTGGTCGAGCTCTGCCCGGAGACCCTCAAGGCCGGCCAGACGAGGAAGCTGCGGCTCCGATTACCGACGAAGAACGATTCGTTCGCCGACGAATTCAAGGCCACGCCGGGCCCGCGCTGGATCAACACTCACGTCGAGTCGTGAGCGGTTCGCAGACGAATTCAAGGCCACGCCGGGCCGCTGGATCAACACCCACGTCCTGAGCGGGGCGACTTTGTTCTTTGGGTCTCGGCACGAGTGGTAACGTCGCGGGGTGAAGGCATGGCTTTACGTGATGGCCCTCGCCGGTTGTGAGGGTGGCCAGTCGCCGCTTACCGACGGCTCGCTGCCCGAGGACGGTCGCGATGCCGGTGACTGCGGAGTCCAGTCGAACCTGACTGGCGAGCTGGTCGATTGGGACTCCTCGGACGCCAGCTTCGCCGGGGTCGGCGGAGCGCAGCTAACGCTCAACGGCGATTCGTCGGTCTCGCTCGTGACGCCGCCAAACGGCCGCATCGACCTCTGCGCTCGGCCCGACCTGCCGCTCGAATTTGCCATCGACAACCCGGGTGACTTCCTCGACGGCCCACTCTCGATCGAGCGGAGCTCCATCGGCTTCCCGCTCAGCCTGCGCGCGTTGACATCCACTCGGGCCGCGTCGTTCCTCGCCGAGCACGCGGTGACCTTCGATCCCGCTCTCGCGCAGATCATCGTGCTGCAAGCCGGTGATCGCTTCGAGCTCTCCCTCGATCTCCCACACGACACCGCACTCGCCGCGAACGATGACGATGACGACGGCGCGCTCACCTGGGGCGCCGGCGCGACTGGTCGCTACGTGCTGTTCCCGAACGTCCAGCTCACTGCCTCCACCGCCACGGTCTCCGGGCCGCCGATGATTCCGCGCACTTTCAACATCGCCGCCGGGAAGCTCAGCTCGGTCGTGCTGGCGTTCTTCCTCATCGGTCCGTGAAGTTCTGCGGTCGCGCGCTTGTACAAGGTGAGCGAGCGCCCTAAACCACCACCGACGTGAAGTTCATCGACGAGGCAGTCATCCACGTCAAGGCCGGCGACGGCGGCAGTGGGGCAGTCGCGTTCGGTGTCGGTCGCAGCGGCCCGACGGGTGGGGATGGCGGCAACGGCGGTAGCGTCGTGGTGTTCGCCGATTCGCATCTCGCGTCGCTGCTCGACTACAAGTACAGGCGCAACTACACGGCCGATCGCGGCGAGGACGGCCGCAACAAGGATCAGTACGGCGCAGCAGCCGGCGATCTGACGCTCAAGGTCCCGGTCGGCACGGTGATCTACGAGGAGGGTGTCGAGGAGCCGCTCGTCGATCTCTCGACGGACGGCGATTCGTTCGTCGTCGCGAAAGGTGGCCACGGCGGCCGCGGCAACATGCACTTCGCGACGCCGTGGAATCAGGCACCGCGCACCGCCGAGCCCGGCACGCCCGGCGAGCAGCGCACGATCCGCCTCGAGCTCAAGCTGCTCGCGGACGTCGGCCTGCTCGGGTTCCCCAACGTCGGCAAGTCGACCTTCATCTCCCACGTGTCTCGCGCGCGGCCCAAGATCGCGGACTACCCGTTCACGACCCTGTCCCCCAACCTCGGGGTCGTCCGGCTCACCGGGGATCGGACCTTCGTGATCGCCGACATCCCCGGCTTGATCGAGGGGGCGGCCGAGGGCGCCGGCCTCGGTCTCCAGTTCCTCCGGCACGTCGAACGCTGCCGGGTGCTCCTACACATTGTCGAAGCGACGTTCATGACCGGTCCGGAGCGGAGTCCGCTCGATGACTTCCAGATCATCAACGCCGAGCTGGGGCGCTATGCCCCGGACCTCGCAAAAACGCCACAGATCGTCGTTCTCAACAAGGCCGATGCCACCGACGCTGGGGACATCGCCGAGCACCAGAAGGCGTTTGCCGCGGTTGGGGTGGAGCTGCTCACGATGTCGGCCGCGACCGGCGATGGCATCGCTGCCGTGCTCGAGGCGCTTTGGCACCATGTCCGTCGCGAGTGAGATCGCGAAAAGGCAATAGTCGCTAGCTTGAGGATCCCCTGGCCAGGTGTTACAACCAGGCCATTCCAAACGGAAAAGCGTCGTCCTGCGTTCGCAGGTCGGCGTGAGTTGAGGGCCCGATCGTTACGCTCGATCGGACAGAGCTGGAGATACCGCATGCGAGCTGCTTCGACTGTTGTGGTCCTGACTTCGCTGTTCTCGTCTGCTGCCATCGCGCAGCCGAAGGCGCCAGCACCGGCATCAACGCCGGCACCAACGCCCGCGCCGGCAGCACCGGCGCAAGATCCCGCTCCGGCCCCGCAGCCAAGTCCGGGCGATGTCGCGCCGGAGAACATGCCGACATCGGTTCGCATGCGTCGCCTCGAGCAGAGGACGCAGGCGCTCAAAGAACGCGCGTGGCAGCTCAAGGCACGCGTGCAGATGCTGAAGGAACAAGTCCTCGGCGGTGGCGTCGGCGCGCAGACGCTGATCGCGCACGCGAACGAGATGGGCAGCTCGTTCCGCTTGATCAAGCTCATCTACACGCTCGACGGCACGCAGGTGTTCGTGCGGACCGACGAGACGGGCGAGAGCCTCTACAAGACGAAGTCGTTCGACATCTTCGCGGGCCCGATCTCGCCAGGCAATCACAGCCTCGTGATCGCTGCGACGTATCGCGGTCACGGCTATGGCGTGTTCGAGTACCTCTCGAAGTACACGTTCAACGCGAAGGGTGGCCAGTCGTTCGCGGCCGGCGAGGGCAAGATCTCCAAGCTCGACTGCAAGGGCTTCGAG
>JACCYD010000124.1 GCA_013696695.1 Deltaproteobacteria bacterium
CCGCAGCACCTGGCGGATCGATACGACGCTGACGATCGCGATCGCGACCAGCGCGAGCGCCGTGACGGTGGCGGCGACGCGATGCTTGCGCAGCCAGCGCACGAGCCGCTCTCGCGTCGAATAGTCGTGCGCGACGACGAGCTGCCCGGCGAAGAACCGGCGCAGATCGGCGGCCATCGCGCCCGCTTCCGGATAGCGATCGCGAGGCTCGGGTGCGAGCGCCTTTGCCGCGATCGCCGTCAGCTCGCGCGGAACGTCGTCGGGGATCCACGTGAAGTCGGGTGATTCTCCGGCAGCCGCGAACGCGATCGCCTCGGATGCCTCGATCCGACCGAACGGGACCTTGCCGCTCAAGACGTAGAACAGCGTCGCGCCGAGCGAGTAGACATCGGCGCGCGCATCGACGACCTCACCGCGCGCTTGCTCGGGCGCGAGGAAGCCCGGCGTGCCCTGCGCGACACCGTGGAGCGTGAGCGCGATGTTGGTATCGGCGGTCCCGATGGCGACCACGTCGACGTCGGTCTCGTCGAGCCGGCGCGCGATACCCCAGTCGATCAGCAGCGTCTCGCCGAACGGACCGAGCAGGATGTTCCACGGCTTGATGTCGCGGTGGATGATCGCGTGCGCGTGCGCGTACGCGGTGGCATCCACCGCGCCCAGCAGCGACGCCACCAGCGCGACGCGATCGCGCGTCGTCGCCGCCGCCTCGACGCGGGTTGACAGCGGCTCGCCCTCGATCTTGCGCATGATGTAGAACGGCCGGCCCTCCTCGTCGCGCCCGACGTCGAGGATCGGGATCACGCTCGGGTGTTGGAGTTGCGCGGTGATCCGCACCTCGCGCTCGAACCGGGCGAGGTCGCTGGACGCGCTCGCGAGCGACTGCTTGATCGCCACCGAACGACCGAGCGCGCGATCGATCGCCTCGACCACCCGTCCCATGCCACCGCGCCCGAGCTCGGTCTTCTCGACGAAGCGATCCTCGGGCGGATCGAACACCGAGATCGCGAGCTTGATCGGGCCTGTCTCGTCGCGCGACGGCGCGATCGAGCCAGCGTCGACGGTCGGAGCCATCCAGCCCTTGCGCGCCGGCACCTCGCGCTTCGTCCTGTCAGCGGGATCGGAGTCTTCGGGCATCGTGTCGAGAACGCGCAAGCTTAGCCGACAGGAGCAAGCGCCGGACCCGCGACGACCTGCGAAACATCGAGCCGATCGCGGCGTCGGTGACGCCTGGTAGGCAACACCTGTCGCTATCGCTGCGCCGGGTCGTCGTTGCAATTCGCGGGTCAGCGCGGGGCACGAGAGTTGCGACGAAGCGCCAGATGTCGCAACGAGCTCCGAACTGTGTCGTGCCGCGCGGCCACCAGAACTCGATCACCGTCTATCGCCCCGCGCTGAACATCCACGCCGATCCACGCGCGCTGTTCATCGGCACGTACCGCCGCTTCGTCGACGCCTGTCGCGAAGTCGAAGAGCCGGGACTCGCCGCGATCGCCGTCGACGAGACTACCGGTGCACTGCTCGGCGTGTGCGGGATCCGTGCGTGCCTCGGGCGGCCCGCGGTCGCGGTGCTCGGTCGTCACGATCAGTGCGATCTCGTGTTGCGCGGAGACGACATCGCGCTCCGTCATGTCGCGATCGTTCTCGACCCCGTGAGCTCGTGGGCAGAAGGCGCGCGGGCCGAGTATCGCGTGCTCGATCTGCGAACCAGCAGCGGCCTGTACGACGAGACCGGGCGGGCGCTGCGCTCGTTTCGCGCGGACGGTCCCGCGGTCTTGCGATGTGGAGATCAGGTGATCTTCCTGCTTCCCCTCGGCGATCCCACCGACTGGCCGGCGGCCGCGGCGAATGCGTGGGACATGCTTCCACAGCGCGTCTACCTCGACGAGTGCGGTTCCATGGTGCGGAATCGTCGGACCAGCATGATCTTCAGGACGCCGCCGATCCCGGAGGACTTCGCGCTCGGCACCGGCGACCTCGCGGGGACGTTCGAGGTCCAGCAACCGAAATACACGGGCTTGGTCACGCTCGGACGGATCGCGCTGCGCGACGGCGTGCTGATCGGCCGCTATCAGCGCTGCGAGCTCGGGGATCGCGATCCTTCGATCTCGCGCGTTCACGCGCTGGTGCTCTCGATGTCGCGGCAGCTGGTGATCGCAGATCTGTCGAGCACGCACGGCATCGGTC